>JALYHG010000203.1 GCA_030776725.1 Actinomycetota bacterium | reverse complement strand
CGGTGACCTCGACCCAACGTTGCGGGAGAAGATCGGGCCGCTGCAGTGCCACGCGGAGCGCTTCGCGTTCCAACTGTGCTCGGGCCGATCGGCGACGGCTGTCGGTGGGCACCGGATCGGGACCCGTCACCGGCTCAGGCGCCGCGACCCGCGCGACCGCGCTCGCCACGATCGACCGGCCGATACCGACCTCGTCGGCGACCAGCCGCAGGTACTCCGCGCGCAGGACCGGGTCGTCGATCGCCGCGAGCAACGGTGCGGCGGCCTCGACCGCCCCAGCTTTCCCCTCCGGGGTCTCCGGTCGCCCCGCGATCGCCCCGCGCAGCATGAAACGGATCACCGGCTCAGCGTCGGCGACCAGTGCCGCCATCGCGTCAGCGCCCCGCTCACGGACCACGTCGGCCGGGTCGTTGTTGGCCGGCATCACCAGGATGCGCATCTCGATGTCGTGGTCGCGGGTGAGCGTGAACGCCCGTCGGGCGGCCTGCTCACCGGCCGTATCGGAGTCGAACGCCAGGACGACCCGGTCGGCGTACCGGCCCAGGAGGCGGACGTGATCCTCACCGATCGCGGTGCCGCACGTCGCCACGGCGTTGGTCAGCCCGGCCTGGTGCAGTGCCATCACGTCGGTGTAGCCCTCCGCGACCAGCACCTGCCCCGTGCGCACCACCTCCGGCCGAGCCCACGACAGGCCGTACAGGACCCGGTGCTTGCGGTAGATCGGGGTCTCGGGGGTGTTGAGGTACTTGGGCGGCTCGTGCTCTCCGTAGTCGAGGTCGGGCAGGGTGCGCCCGCCGAAGCCGATCACGTCGCCGGCGGGATCCAGGACCGGGAAGATCAGCCGGCCGCGGAACCGGTCGCGCAGCCCGCCGCGGGGGTTGCGCGCGGCCAGACCGGCCGTCTCGACGTCGCGGGCCGGGAACCCTTCGGCCAACAGGTGGCGGGTGAGCGCATCCCACTCCAGAGGCGCGAAGCCGAGCGCGAACCGGTCGGCGTCCTCGCGCCCGAAACCACGCCACTGCAGGTACGCCCGGGCGGCTACCCCGCTCGATGAGGCCAGACACCGGCGGAAGTGCTCCAGCGCGGCCGAGTTGACCGCGACCAGTCGACTGCGCTCACCCAACGCCCGCCGCTGCCCAGCCGACAGCTCCTCGTACCGCAGCTCGTAACCGACGCGGCGAGCCAGCTGCTCGACCGCCTCCGTGAAGGTCAGCCCCTCGACGCGCTGAACGAAGCTGTAGACGTCGCCGCCCTCCTGGCAGCCGAAGCAGTGGTAGACGCCCAGGCGGGGATCGACCGAGAACGACGCGGTGCGTTCCTGATGGAAGGGACACAGTCCCTTCAGCCGCGAGCCCGCACGCTTGAGTGCCGTGTGGTCGGAGACGATCTCTGCCAGGTCGGCGCGCTGTTTGAGCGCCTCGACGTCGTCCTGGAGGATCCGCCCCGCCACCTGACCCTCCTGTCCCCGCGTGGGCGCGGATGCTAGCGAGCAGCCGCGACGTGTCGCCCCCCGGTAGCCTCCGCCGCCGCCTGTCTGGAGCGCCCGTGCCCGACCGCGCACCCGTCCGCTACGCCGTGGACCTGAGCCGCCGCGTCCACCACCTGGTCACGGTCCGTCAGACCATCCCCGCCGACCTCTCCCGCGGCGCGCGGGTGGTCCTGCCGGTGTGGACGCCGGGGAGCTACGTGGTACGCCACTACGCCCGACACGTGCAGCGGATCAGCGCCCGGTCCGCCGCCGGCGACCTGGTGCTGACGGCCGACGGGCACAGCGCGTGGCTCCTGCCCGACGACGCGGACGGGACGGTCGAGATCGAGCTCGAGCTGTACGCCAACGACCTCACGGTGCGCACCAACCACGTCGACGACCACCACGCCCTGCTGATCCCCGCTGCCACGTTCCCGTTCGTCGACGGTGCACGTGACCGCGAGCACCGCGTCACGGTGCACCTGCCCAGCGGGTGGCGGGCATGGGGTCTGCTGCCGCAAGTCGCCGGAGCGTTCGTCGCCACCGATTACGACCATCTGGTCGACAGTGCGTTCGAGGCCGGGACGCACGAGGAAAGACGCTACGAGGTCGCGCACGTCGGCCACCGGCTGGTCTGGGCGGGCCACGGCGGCCGGCCAGACCTCGACAGGATCGCGGCGGACGCCGCCGCCATCGGCGAGGCAGCGGTCCGGTTGTTCGACGGCGACCTGCCCACCGACTCGTACACGTTCCTGTGCACCGCCTGGGATCGCGGCACCGGCGGGCTCGAGCACCGCGACGGCGCGGTGGTGCAAGTTCCCGTCCACGCCCTAACCGATCCGGACGCCTACCGGCGTTTCCAGGCGCTCCTCGCGCACGAGTACCTGCACTTGTGGAACGTCAAGCGGCTGACACCGGCGGCGCTCACCGCGCTGGACTACGAACGTCCGGTCTTCACCGAGTCGTTGTGGGTCGCGGAGGGCTGGACCGCCTACTACGACGAGCTGGTGGTGCTCCGGGCCGGCCTGTGGGACACCCGTCGGTACCTCGACCGCCTCGGTGAGCTCGTCGAGCGGGTGCTGCACCGCCCCGGCACGGCATGGCAGTCCCTGCGACAGGCCAGCTACGAAGCGTGGATCAAGCACTACTTGCCCGACGAGAACGCCCCGAACGCCGGCGTGAGCTACTACGACCACGGGGCGGTGGTCGCCTGGTGCCTCGACCTCCTCCTGCGACGGTTACGGCCCGACGGCGACGGTCTCGACGACGTGGTGGCGCTGCTGTGGCACCGCTTCGGTCGCTCCGCGAAGGGCTACCAGGAGGGCGACGTCGTCGCCGCCGTGTCGGAGGTGGCCGGCAGTGACGTGGCTGGGTTCTTCTCCCGGCACGTCGCCGGGCGGGAACTCCCCCCGGTCGAGGACCTGACCGAGGTGGTGGGGCTGCGTCTGGTCACGAACGACGATGACGGCCCGGTCGCGCCCGACCTCGGCGTCGAGATCCGCGAGGACGACGACGGCATCGTCTTGCGTTCGGTCCTCCGCGAGCGTCCCGCCTGGCGGGCGGGGCTGACCGGCGGCGATCGCCTCGTGGCGATCGACCGGACGCGCGTGGGGCGCGGTGAGCTGACACCGGCGCTGCTGGGCTACCGGCCGGGCGACGAGGTCGAGGTCGTGGTCTTCCGCGGGCCGCGGCTCGTCACCGCCACCGTGACGCTCGGGGAGCCTCTCCCGCCCCGCGTCCTGCGGCCGGTCGAGGAGGGGTCACGGACGCAGCGCAACGCCTTCCAGCGCTGGCTCGGACAGCCGCTCACCGACGTCGGCCAGCGCCGCGCGCCGTCCCCGCAGTAGGCCACGTCGCCTCAGGGTGACGCGAGGCGCCGCAGCACGTACCGCAGGATCCCGCCGTGGCGGAAGTACTCGGCCTCCAACGGCGTGTCGATGCGGACGCGGACACGGAACGCCCGCCCGTCGGCCCGCACCGTCACCTCGGACGGCACCTCGCCGCCGGCGAAGCCAACGACGTCGAAGGTCTCGTGGCCTGTCAAGCCGAGCGTGTCGACCGACTCGCCGGGGCGGAACTGCAGCGGTGCGATCCCCATCCCGATCAGGTTCGAACGATGGATCCGCTCGTAGCTCTCGGCGATCACGGAGCGGACGCCCAGCAGGGCGGTGCCCTTCGCGGCCCAGTCCCGCGACGACCCGGAGCCGTACTCGGCGCCGGCCAGGACCACCAGCGGCGTCCCCTGTTGCTGGTAGCGCATCGCCGCCTCGTAGATGCTCACGACCTCGCCGCTGGGCAGATGTCGGGTGACGGCGCCCTCCACACCGGGGACCAGGCGGTTGCGCAGACGGATGTTGGCGAACGTTCCGCGGAGCATCACGTCGTGGTTGCCGCGCCGCGCCCCGTAGGAGTTGAAGTCTCGCGGCGCCACGCCGCGATCCTGCAGGTAGCGCCCCGCGGGGCTGGTTGGTGGGATGAACCCGGCTGGGGAGATGTGGTCGGTCGTGACGCTGTCACCCAGGACCGCCAACGCACGAGCGCCGGTCACGTCGGTCAGCGGTGCCGGCTCGGGGCCGAGGTCGTCGAAGAACGGGGGGCACCGCACGTACGTCGACTCGGGATCCCAGCGGTACCGTTCCCCGGCGGGGACGGGCAACGCGCGCCACCGCTCGTCGCCGCTGAACACGTCGCGGTAGCGCTCGGCGAACATCTCCGCGTGCAGCGCCGTCTCGAGCGCGGCGGTGATGTCGTCGCTGGTCGGCCAGACGTCACGCAACAACACCGGTCGTCCATCGGGGTCGTGACCGAGCGGCTCGGTGCGTAGGTCGACGTCCATGGTGCCGGCCAGGGCGTACGCGACGACCAGCGGAGGAGACGCGAGGTAGTTCATCCGAACGTCGGGATGGATGCGTCCGGCGAAGTTGCGGTTGCCGCTCAACACCGCCGCCGTGGCGAGATCCGCGTCGTGGATCGCGTCGGAGATCTCGCGCGCCAGCGGACCGGAGTTCCCGATGCAGGTGGTGCACCCGAACCCCACCAGGTGGAAACCGAGCTTCTCGAGGTACGGGATGAGACCTGCCCGCTCGTAGTAATCGATCACGACCGGAGAACCCGGGGCGAGCGAGGTCTTGACCCACGGCTTGGTCTCCAGCCCCCGCTCCACGGCGTTCCGTGCCAGTAAGCCGGCGGCCAGCATCACCCGCGGGTTGGAGGTGTTCGTGCAGCTGGTGATGGCCGCGAGCACGACGTGACCGTGGTCGAGCGTGACCTGCCGCCGGCCGGCCAAGGTGACCGGTACGACACGTCGCGGTCGGTCTGGTCCGGCCGCGGGCTGGTCGTCCTCGTAAGCCCCGGTCACCGCCGCCATGGGGGCGGGCGGGTCGCTGGCGGGGAACGACGCGGCCGACGCCTGATCGGGTGACGGCCGTGCGCCCGCAGACGCGATCTCTGCCAGTGCTCGCCGGAACCGCGTCTTGGCCTCATCCAGCGGGACACGGTCCTGTGGGCGGGTGGGTCCGGCCAGGCTGGCGACCACCGTGGACAGGTCCAGCTCGAGCACTTCCGTGTACCGCGGCGTGGCCTGCGGGTCGTGGAACAGCCCCTGCGCTTTGGCGTAAGCCTCGACCAGGCCCACCTGCGCGGGTGAGCGTCCCGTGAAGCGGAGGTAGCGCAGCGTCTCGTCGTCGATGGGGAAGATCGCGCACGTCGAGCCGTACTCGGGCGCCATGTTCCCGATGGTCGCGCGGTCGGCGAGGGCGACGCTGGCGATGCCGGGGCCGAAGAACTCGACGAAGCGTCCCACCACGCCGTGGCGACGGAGCAGCTCGGTGACGGTGAGGACGAGGTCGGTGGCGGTCGTGCCGTCGGGCAGAGAGCCGGTCAGGCGGATGCCGATCACCTGGGGGATCAGCATCGACACGGGCTGGCCGAGCATGGCAGCCTCGGCTTCGATGCCGCCCACGCCCCAGCCGAGGACCCCGAGGCCGTTGACCATCGGGGTGTGCGAATCCGTCCCGACCAGCGTGTCAGGGTACGCCTGGCCGGCATCGTCATCGGCGACGATCACCGACGCCAGGAACTCGAGGTTCACTTGGTGCACGATCCCGGTGCCCGGCGGCACCACCCGGAAGCGGTCGAACGCCCGCTGCCCCCAGCGCAGGAACGCGTAGCGTTCGCCGTTCCGCGCGTACTCGAGCTCGACGTTGCGTGCGAACGCGTCCGGGGTGCCGGCCACGTCGGCGACCACCGAGTGGTCGATCACCAGATCGACGGGCACCCGCGGGTTGACGAGCGACGCCGGCCGGGCCAGCTCCACGATCGCGTCGCGCATCGCAGCGAGGTCGACGATCGCCGGTACCCCGGTGAAGTCCTGCATCAGCACCCGGGCCGGCAGGAACGAGAGCTCGCGCGGCGGCTGGCCCGCAGCGTCCCAGCGGGCCAGGGCGGTGACGTCCTCGGCGGTGACGCTGACGCCGTCCTCGTGGCGCAGCAGGTTCTCGAGGAGGATCTTCAGCGAGTAGGGCAGGCCAGCAACGTCCCCGACGTCGGACACCGCGTCGAGCTGCCACACGTCGAAGGACCGGCCGTCCACATCGAGGCTGCGGCGGGCACCGAACGAGTTCTTCGGGTCGGCCAAGCCAGGTCCTCCTGTGTGGCCAAGGACCCTACCAACCGCGCGATCGTGCTCAGGCTGAGCGAAGGAGGATCGGTTCCGTCAGCGCCCGCGGAGCCGTCGCGCGCTACAGGTCGCGACGGATCTCGCGCAACCGGCGCCGCACGTCGTCGAGTCGCTCGGCAGTGCGGCGGCGCTCGTCGCGGTCCCGTGTGTCGTGTTGCAGCTGCTGACTCAAGACCTCCGTCTCGAACGTCAGCAGCTCCACCTCGGTCCGCACCCGCGTGACTTGCTCGAGCGAGGAGAGCGGCCGCGACGCGATCGCCTCGCGCAGGATCTTCTGGGCGCGTTCGTCGTCACGGAGGAACCGGTTGGGCAGGCGGGCTCGCTGCCGGATCGTCGCGAGGTCGGGCAGTGCACGGTCCGGGGGGTACGCGAGGAGGAAGTCCTCCAAGCGCGTCAGCGCTTCATCCCAGCTGGGTGGCTCGTGACCGTACCGCGGGTTGCTCACGGCGGGACCTCCGTCGACCCCGGTGCGGGCTCATCGTAGCGTGGGAGGCTACGAGCGCCCGAGCATTGCGGACGTGGCCGAACCTGCGATGATACGGGCATGGAAGGGGTTCCGTCTCCCAAGGACCTGCGCGGCGCCGCCGCCGTGGCGCAGACGCTCGCGTACGCAGCCGGGATCGCCGGGGTCGTCGCGGGTGGCTTGCTCTACCGTGGCGGCGAGACCGCGTTCGCCGTGGTCGCCTGGGTGGTGACGTTCGCGACCGGTGCCATCCTGATGATCGCCGCGTTCCTGGCTCGGGGGATGGCGGCGTTGCTGGCCCGTATCGGGCGCATCGAGCAGGACGTCGCCACGTTCGTGTCCCGCGGTGGGGACGGCGAGCCGGTGCCGCGCCGCGATCCCTGGGGCCACCTCCCGCCGTACTAGCCCTCGGGTCCGGCGCGTCAGGCCGGCAGGCGCTCGCTGAGGTAGTCCACGAGGCGCTCGATCGGGAGGCGGTCCTGGGTCATCGCATCGCGATCGCGGACGGTGACGGCGTCGTCGTCGAGACTGTCGAAGTCGACCGTGACGCAGTACGGCGTGCCGATCTCGTCCTGGCGGCGGTAGCGGCGCCCGATCGACTGTGTCTCGTCGTACTCGCACATCCAGTGGTGCTTGACGATGTCGAACACCCGGCGCGCCACGGGGACCAGGCGCTCGTTCTTCGACAGCGGGAGGACCGCGGCCTTGTAGGGAGCCAGGCGCCGATCGAGGCGCAGGACGGTACGGGTCTGCAGCTTCCCCTTGGCGTCAGGGACCTGCTCTTCCCGGTACGCGTCGAACAAGAACGCCAGCACGGCGCGGTCGGCGCCCGCCGCGGGCTCGATGACGTACGGGTGGTACCGCTCGTCCCCCTCCTGGTCGTAGTAGCGCATGTCCTTCCCGCTGGCACGTTCGTGCGCCTTGAGGTCGTAGTCGGTGCGGTTGGCGATGCCTTCGAGCTCCGACCAGCCCATGGCCGGGTCGGAGAAGTGGTACTCGATGTCGACGGTTGCGCTCGAGTAGTGGCTGAGCTCCTCCGGCCCGTGGGGACGGATGCGCAGGTTGCGTTCCCGCAGGCCCAACTCGACGTACCACCTCCAGCGCTCGTCCTGCCAGTGCTGGAACCACTGGTCCGCCTCGCGAGGATGGCAGAAGAACTCCATCTCCATCTGCTCGAACTCGCGGGTGCGGAAGGTGAAGTTCCCGGGCGTGATCTCGTTGCGGAAGGACTTCCCGATCTGCGCCACGCCGAACGGGACCTTCATCCGGTTGGTGAGCTGGACCGTCGGGAAATCGACGAATATGCCCTGAGCGGTCTCGGGTCGGAGCCACACCACCGCGGAGTCGTCCTCGACCGGGCCTGCGAACGTCTTGAACATCAGGTTGAACTGACGGGGTTGGCCGAGCGCGCCGCCGCACTCCGGGCAGCGCCGCTCCCCCGTGCCAGCGTCAGGTTCGACGTGGTCCTCGCGGAAGCGGCGATGGCAATCGGTGCACTCGACCAACGGGTCGGTGAAGCCGGCGACGTGCCCGGACGCCTCCCACACCCTCGGATGCATCAGGATGGCGGCGTCCTGGCCGACGACGTCGTCGCGGAGCTGCACGGTGGCGCGCCACCACTGGCGTTTGACGTTGTTCTTCAGCTCGACACCGAGCGGGCCGTAGTCCCACGTCGAGCGCAGCCCGCCGTAGATCTCCGATGAGGGGAAGATGATGCCCCGCCGCTTGCACAGCTCCACGATCGTGGCGAGCGACGGACCTGAAGCCGGCGCTTCCTGGCCAGCGACGTCCACAGGTACGGCGTCAGCGCTCACGTCCAGGTCCTGCTGTTCGCAGCGGCGGCCACCGCCGGTCGGCGGCCGTGGTCGTTGGCGAGGGTAGCGGCTGGGAGCCACCATGGTCCTGCCAGTGACGGACGCCGGGTTCGGCGCCCGCGACGGCCAAGCAGGGGAACCCATGGACGGCGGCAACGGACCGACCGACTGGCCCCGCGTCCGCCGTGTGCGGGTCGTTCTCGCCGACGACGCGGCGGACTTCCGCGAACTGATGCGCCACCGGCTGGAGTCCGACGGCCGCTTCGTCGTGGTGGGAGAAGCCGCCAACGGCCGCGAGGCGGTCGAGCTGGCCGAGGAGCACCACCCCGACGTCGTGGTCATGGATCTGGCCATGCCGGTGATGGACGGTCTCGAGGCGATCGGAGAGGTCCGTGACCGCGTCCCGGACACGAAGTCGGTGGTGTTGACGTCGTTCGACGCGCGGAGCCTCGCGGACCGTGCCACCCGGCTCGGCGCGTTCTGCTACCTCGAGAAGGGCACCGCGATCGAGGACATCCTGACGGTCCTCGCCCCGCTGTCCCCACCGGAGTTCGAGTAGGCGCGCCTGATCCGCAGATCCAGGCGACGGGTGCTCACCCGGGCACCGGCGCGGTTTCGTCGACGGCCACCCCGAAACGACGTTCACGGCGCTGGTACTCGGCGACCGCGCGCGCGAGCTCGACCCGGTCGAAATCGGGCCACAGCGTCTCGACGAAGACCAGCTCGGCGTACGCGGCCTGCCACGGCAGGTAGTTGGACGTGCGCTGCTCGCCGGAGGTTCGGATCAGCAGGTCGACGGGCGGCATGTCCGGGTCGTACAGCCGGGCAGCGAACGTCCGCCGGTTGATCCGGTTGATCCGGCCGGCCTGAACGTCGGAACACAGCCGCCGGGCCGCGTCCACCAGCTCGGCGTGCCCGCCGTAGTTGAACGCCACGCACAGCGTCATACGCCGGTTGCCGGCGGTGAGCTCCTCGGTCTCCTCGATCAGCCGCACCAGTCGGCGCGGGACCGGGCGACCGCGTCGGCCGATGAACCGTACCCGTACCTCTCGTTCGTTCAGCTCCTGTTTACGGCGCAGCAGGAGCGACTCGTTGAAGTTGAGCAGGAACCGCACCTCCTGCGGGGGCCGCCGCCAGTTCTCGGTCGAGAAGGCGTAGACGGTGAGGTACTCGAGGCCGAGCTCGAGGGCGCCCTCGACCGTGTCGAACAGGGCGGCCTCGCCGGCAGCGTGCCCGTCGGTCCGCGGCAGGCCACGTGCGTTGGCCCACCGGCCGTTGCCGTCCATGATGATGGCGACGTGTCTGGGAACGTGGTCGGGGTCGATCTCGACGCCGGGATCCACGGGCGCCCTCCGGTCGCGGGACGAGCCGAGCCTAGGGTTGCACCGCCGGCGTTGCCGGGTGTGCCGTCAGCGCGGTACCAGCGGGTAGGAACGCAGCGGGCGTTCCAGGTGGTGCTCGACGAAGGCGCGGGTGAACGCCGCAGCGGTGCGGCGCGGCCCTTCGTGTTCGGCCGCTCGTGGCAGGCCGATCCAGTCGTTGCTGGCGAGCTGGGCCACCAGCGCGACCGTGTCGGTGCCGACCGCCTTGCTCCCCGTCGGGGCGCAGCCCCGGCACAGCGACCCCCCCGCGGTGACGCTCAGGAACGGGTGCGACCCGGGCGCCCGGCACTGCGCACAGCGTTCCGTGAGGACCTGGAAGCCGGAAGCGGCAGCGAGCCGCAGCAGGTAGGCGTCCACGAAGATCGCCGGGTACGGCGGGCCGGCCTGCAGTGCCTGGAGGCCGGCGCGTAGCAACAGGAACACCGGGAGGTTGCGCTCTCCCTGCTGCACCACCCGATCGGCGGCCTCCACCATCGTCGATGCGCACGCTGAGAGCGTGAAGTCCTCGCGGACGCTCGCGAACGGCTCGATCAACTCCGCCTGGCTGACCACGTCGAGTGCACGGCCCTCGTGCAACTGCAGGTCGACGTGCGAGTACGGCTCGAGTCGTCCCCCGAAGCGCGACCCGGGCCGGCGCACGCCCTTGGCGACGGCGCGGACCAGGCCGCGGGCCTGGGTCAGGATGTGCAGGATGCGGTCGGTCTCGCCCAGCTTGTAGGTCCGCAGGACGATCCCCTGATCGCGGTAGACGGCCACGGCTACCGCGGGGCGTCGTCGAGGACGGTCACGAACGTCGGCGTCGCCACCACGTCCGCCCCGGCGTCGAGGAACGCCACCAGCTCATCCCAGTCGCTGACCACGCCGGTGGCACCGACCTGGGCCCGGTCACCGGCGGCGGTCGCGACCGCCCGAACGTCAGCGACGCTAGGCCGGCCGGTCGCCGGCCCGGACGCCGTCGCGATCCGATCGGCACCGGCCGCGACGCAGATCGCGACCGCGCGTCGCAGCTGCGGGCCGCGCAGCTCGGCGGTGTCGAGCGTGCAGGCGATCGCCAGGTCGGTGTCGTGCGCCGTGGTCACCGCGCGGGCGATCGCACGTCGCGCGATGTCGTCGTCGGCGTCGAAGACAGCCGTCGGCACGGGAACGTCGACTTCGTACGCGCCCGCGCCGCCAGCAGCAGCGACCTCGTCCAGGAGCGCCGCGTCGACGGTCTCGGCGTCCGCCGAGGCATCCAGGCCGACGGCGGCGACCACGTCCAGCCCACTGCCGGCGACCTCCGCGGTCACCACGGCGACGTGGTCGAGTCGGACCATCACCCCGCGCACTCCGTGAACCAACGCTGCGGCGCAGATGTGGCGGACGTCGGCGTCGGTGGCCCCGGGTGCCAGCACGGCAGCATCGATGCGGGCCGCCACGTCGATGCGGGTACGCGGCGTGGTGCTCATCGCCGACAGGGTACGTGGGTCACAGCGGCGGCCAGGGGTAGGGGCGCCGACCGGTTGGTGGTGGGAAGCGCTCACGGTTGGCCACGTCGCGCGCGCGACGCGCCGTGGCGGTCACCTCACCGGCGGTCAGCAGAGGAGCCAGTCCGCGGTTGACCGGATCATCGCGGTCCGTGAGCCGTCCCGCCAGCTCGGCCGCTCCCGACCGCAGCGGGTCGGGGATCGGTTCGCCGGCGAACTCCCACGCCACCGTGCGTAGCTTGGCGTCCTCGTGGAAGCACACGCCGTGGTCGACGAGACGGATCCGTCCAGCGCCATCGAGCAGGACGTGGCTGGCCTTGCGGTCGGCGTTGTTGGCGATCAGGTCGAAGACGACCATGCGCTGCAGCTGCGCCACCACGCAGGGGTCACCTGCCTCGACCAGAGTGAAGTAGTGCTGCTGCGGATCGTGTTCGACGAACAGCTGCACGCTGCCACGCCCGTAGGGGCCGTCGTGACGTCGCACCGTGGGAGGGACCAGTTCCCATCCCAGCTCCCGGTCGAGGACGTAGGCGGCGACCTCACGCCGGTGCAGCGTCCCGGACGGGAAGTCCCACAGCGGCGCCTCGCCGCGTTCCGGCTTGTAGACGGCGAGGAGCTGGTCGCTGCCGTCGCGGTCGTCGCCCGCCTCCGTCAGCGGCGACAGCCGGCACAGCAGCGTCAGGTTCGACGCGGTCGCCAGCTGCCCGACCGGATCGAGGCGGGCGTGCTCCAACCGCGTGAGCGTGCGGTCGGGACTCGCCCCGGACGCGCTCACCGCTGTCGCGCGTCGCCGTCGGTGCGTGGACACAGGTGGCCGTCGGTGTCGATCGGGAGCCCGCACAGTCGGCAGGTGGGCCGCCCCTGGGCCACCGACCACGCAGCGTGAGCGGCCAGGACCTCGGCTTGCTCCTGCGAGGCCCACACCCGCACCTGTTCGGGGTCGCGTTCCTCCTCCTCGGCGACGAACTCGGTGACCTCGATCACGAACCGTCCTAGCTGCGGATCGAGGCCGACGGCGATCGAGCCGGCTCGCCAACGCGGTGCGATCGGTTCCTGCAGCCGCATCGCGGCGATGTCCCAGACCCGGGGCAGCGACGCGCCGACCTCCGCCAGGAGGCGTCCCAGCACCTCCGCGATGGCCGAGATCTGCTCCTTCTCGACGAGGACGGACACGACCTGGCCCGCCTCGGCGGCCTGGAGGAAGAAGGTGCGCTGGCCCGGCTCACCGATGAAGTCGGCGGTGAGATGGTCGGGGGCGCTGAACTCGATGTCCACGGGTCACCGCCGGTCGAGGTGGCTGACGTCGTTGAGGCCGAGCAGCCGCGGGATCCCCCGGCGCGGGAGCGCCAGCTGCGACACCGAGCCCGGGGAGATCACCAGCCGCTGGAAGAGGTCGAGCTGTATACCCGCGTAGTGGGCGATCACGATCTTGATCACGTCCGCGTGGCTGACCACGGCGATGGTCGCCTTACCGGGGTGGGCGTTCACCACCTGCTCGATGGCCAGCACGGCCCGGCTCTGCGCAGCCACGAACGACTCGCCACCCGGGAACGTGACCCGACCGGGGGTCTGCTGGATGCTCTCGAACAGGCGGGTCCGGCGCAGTTGCTTCAGGCTCCGGTCCGTCCACGAGCCGTAGTCGAACTCCTGCACGCCATCGAGCTGGCGGACGTCGCGGCGCTGGCGTGCGGCGATCGTGGCGGCGGTCTCCAAGGTCCGGCGGATCGGTGAGGCGTACACCGCCGCGAGCCTGGTGTGGGCCAGCCGCTCGGCGACGGCCTCGGCCTGGGCCCGGCCTTCCTCGGTCAACGGCGCCGGGGTACGGCCGCCCAGACGCGAGCCGGTCGCCGCCGTCACCGCGTGGCGGACGAGGACGACCGTCGCCATCGGCGTCCCGGTCAGTACGCGCGTGCGAAGACCACACGGGTGCCGTACGACGACGGTTCGCCGCAGCGGATGCAGGGCCCCTCCTCGCGTTCGCGCCCCATCGGCACGCACCGTGGCGTGGCGGTCGTGTCGGCCTTGATGTCGTCCTCGCAGTCCGGGCGCCCGCAGTGCAGGGCGTAGGCGAAACCGCGTTGGACCTGCGCCACGAGATCCTCCCAACGGTCGACCTCGGCGCTGAGACCGTCGCGGAAAGCGGTGGCGCGCCCGAGCAGCTCGCGGTGGTAGTCGTTGAGACGGCGCGGCAGGTCCCCGGCCAGCGCCGCCAGAGGCACCGTCTCCTTGTCCTCCCGGGCGACACGCTGCGCCAGGACGGCGCTGTCCTGATCGAGGTCACGTGGGCCGAGCTCGACCCGCAGCGGCACGCCTTTGAGCTCCCAGTCGTTGAACTTGAAGCCCGGCGACACGTCCTCGCGGTCGTCGACGTGGACGCGGACGCCGGCTGCCGCGGTGTCGCGGGCGAGCCGGTGGGCGACCTCGGCGACGCGCGAGTGGTCCGGACCACGGCCGATCGTGGCGATCACGACCTGGTAGGGGGCAAGGCCAGGCGGCAGCACCAGGCCCTGGTCGTCTCCGTGGGCCAGGATCGTCGCGCCCAGCATCCGTGTGCTCATCCCCCAGGAGGTCGTGTGGCACAGGCGGAGCTCGTTGCGCTCATCCTGGAAGGTGATGTCGAACGCCTCCGCGAAGTTCGTGCCCAGGTAGTGGGAGGTCCCCGACTGCAGTGCCTTCCCGTCACGCATCATCCCCTCGATGGAGTAGGTGTCCACCGCGCCGGGGAAGCGCTCGCCGGGGGTCTTCTGGCCCTTGATCATCGGGATCGCCGCCGCGTCCCGGGCGAACGACGCGTACACCTCGAGCATCCGCAGCGTCTCGTCGATCGCCTCGTGTGCGGTGGCGTGTGCCGTGTGGCCCTCCTGCCACAGGAACTCCGTGGTTCGCAGGAACATCCGCGGGCGCAGCTCCCACCGCACCACGTTGGCCCACTGGTTGATCAGGAGCGGCAGGTCGCGGTAGGAGGAGATCCACTTGCTGTACATCTCGCCGATGACGGTCTCCGACGTCGGGCGGACCACCAGAGGCTCGTCGAGCTCCTTCCCACCCCCGTAGGTGACGACGGCCAGCTCGGGCGAGAAGCCCTCGACGTGGTCGGCCTCGCGCTGCAGGAAGCTCATCGGGATGAACAGCGGGAAGTACGCGTTCTCGTGCCCGGTTTCCTTGAACATCTGGTCGAGCTGCGACTGCAGCAGCTCCCACATCCGGTACCCGTAGGGGCGGATGACCATGGATCCCTTGGCCGGTCCGCGGTCGGCCAGCTCGGCCTTCAGGACCACCTCGTTGTACCAGGCGGAGACGTCCTCCCTGAGGGGGGTCACGCCGAGGTTGCGCTGCTTGTCGTTCGACATGGCGGGCACCCTACCGGCCGCCCGGACGCCCGTTCGGACAACGCCGGTCGCGGTCGGCAGCCTCCTAAGGTGGCGCGCGGCTCCGAGCGTGAGGTCTGCCGTGTCCGCGTCCGTGGTCATCGGGTTCGTCCTGACCGGCGTCGCCATGCTGGCCTTCCTGGGCTGGACCTACCGGCAGGTCCGGCGGGTCGATCACGTCATCCGTGACGTCGACGGCAGGCGATCCCGGACCGGATGACCAAGGACCGGCCCACCCTCACTCCGCCGGAGACCGAGCTGTCCCGCTCGCTCTCCGAGTTCGACATCACCATGATCGGGGTCGGCGCGATGATCGGCGCCGGCATCTTCGTGCTGACGGGCATCGCGGCGGGGACGACCGGACCGTCGCTGATGCTCGTCTTCGCGCTCAACGGGCTCGTCACGATCTTCACCGCGATGGTGTACGCCGAGCTGGGGTCGGCGATCCCCGAGGCCGGTGGCGGCTACCTGTGGGTCAAGGATGCCCTCGGCCGGTCACAGAGCTTCCTCGCCGGCTGGATGTCGTGGTTCTCGCACTCGGTCGCGGGGAGCCTGTACGCACTGGGCTTCGGCAGCTTCGCGAACCTGCTGATCGAGCGGGCCGGCGTGGAGCTGCCCCCCCTGCTGTTCATCGGCGCCGAGAAGTGGATCGGGGTGCTGATCGTCCTCGTCTTCCTCGGGATCAACTTCCGGGGGGCATCCGAGACCGGTCTGGCCGGCAACGTCGTGACCGTCGCCAAGCTGGTGGTCATCGGGCTGTTCATCGGGTTCGGCCTGTGGGCGATGGTGACCAACCCGGCGCAGAGCGCCGACCGCTTCGAGCCGTTCTTCCCGGAAGGCTACGGCAACGTGTTCCTGGCGATGGGGATCACCTTCATCGCCTTCGAGGGCTACGAGATCATCGTTCAGGCCGGGGAGGAGGTCCGCGACCCACGCCGCAGCATCCCCCGTGCCGTGTTCAAGTCGCTGCTGATCGTCATCCCGATCTACGTGCTGGTGGCCGTCACCGCGATCGGGGCCGTGCGACCCGTGGGCGGCGTGCCGACCTGGCAGTTCCTCGGCGATGCGGGAGAGCTCGGCCTGGCGCTGGCAGCGGAACGTTTCATGCCGCTGGGCACGTACGTGATCCTGGCGGGTGGCCTGCTGTCGACGGTCTCTGCTCTCAACGCCACCACCTACTCCTCCACCCGTGTCTCGTTCGCGATGGGCAGGGACCGGGTCCTGCCCGACGCCTTCGCCCGCATCCACGACCGCTTCCGAACGCCGTACATCGCACTGGCAGCCACGGGCGTCCTGATCATCTTCATGGTGCTCGCGATCCCGATCGAGGACGTCGCGGCCGCGGCCGACGTGATGTTCCTCCTGCTGTTCCTCCAGGTGAACTACGCCGTGATCCGGATCCGCGGAGAGTTCGGGGACCGGCTGGAGTACGGCTACCTGATGCCGTTCTACCCGTGGGTGCCGATCATCGGGATCGTCAGCAACGCGTTCCTGGCCGTGTACCTGTACCGCTTCAGTCCGATCGCCTGGTTCTTCGCCGCCGTGTGGATCGCGGTCGGGTTCGGTGTGTTCGTCGCGTACGCGCGCACCCGCGTCCAAGCCGACGAACGCCCGGCGGTGACCTTCGAGGAGAAGGCAGGGCTGCGCGGCGGGCGGAAGATCCTGGCCTGCGTCGCCAAACCCGACCACGTCGAGACGGTGGTGTCGATAGCGGCGGCGATCGCCCGCCAGCGCGATGCGGAGGTCGTCGTGCTCAACGTCGTCCGGATCCCACCGCAGCTGCCGATGTCCGAGGGACGGCGCTACACGGCCGAAGCCCAGCCCGTGGTCGAAGCGGTACAGGCCGTCCGGGAGCACGTCGGTGACGTCACGATCAGCACGATGGTCGGCATCGGTCGTCGCATCTCACACGTCATCAACGACATCGCCGCCCGCGAGGAAGCCGAACTGATCGTCCTGGGCTGGCGCGGGACCGTGCATGAGGGAAGCGTGCGGGGATCGGTGGCCCAAGGGGTGCTGCGCAGCGCGAACGTCGACGTGGCGGTCGTCAAGGACCACGGCATGCCCGGCCGGGTGGACTCGGTCCTGATCGCCGTCAGCCCGGGTATCCGCCAGTCCGACACGCTGGAGTACGGCGCCCACCTGGCGATGGGCTTCGACGCCGACCTGCGACTCACCACGGTGGTCGCCCCGCAGGCCACCCAACGCGATCGCGTCACGACGTGGTTGGAGTCGCTCCGCGAGGACGTGACCGACGACGGCCTGGCCAGCGAGAAGGTGTTCACCGACTGCATCGAGGCGGACTCCGTCGTGGACGCGCTGGCCGCCGAGACCGTCCACCATTCGCTGTTGGTGCTGGGCTCGTCGCGCGACTGGGTGCTGCGCCGCACCCTGCTGGGGGAGTTCGCCGACACGATGGCGAACCGGTCGCAGCGCACCGTTGTGATGGTGCACAAGGTCGAAGCGCGCTCGATCTCGATGCTGCGCCAGGTGGTCGGCCTGCTGACACGGCGCCGCCCCGACCGCCCCGGTACGCCCGAGAACCCTGAGCCCTCCTAGTACCCGAAGCGCTCGAGGCGGCGCGGATCACGCTGCCACTCCTTGGCGACCTTCACACGAACGTCGAGGAAGACACGCGCCCCCAGCAGGGTCTCCAGCTCCTCGCGCGCCTGCGTGTTGGCCTTCTTCAGCACGGTCCCCCCGCGACCGATCACGATCCCCTTCTGGCTGTCTCGCTCGACGTAGACGGACGCGAAGATCCGCATCAAGCCAGGTCCGCCGTGCTGCCGCGGCGCCTCCTCCTCCACGTCCTCCACCACCACCGCGATCGAGTGCGGCACCTCCTCGAACACCCGGGTGATGAACTTCTCGCGGATGATCTCGGCGATCAGCTGCCGCTCCGGCTGATCGGTGACCATGTTCCGTGGGAACAGCGGCGGCCCCTCGGGAACGTACGCGCCGAGGACGTCGACGAGATGCTCGACGTTGAAGCCGGTCACGGCGGAGGTCGGAACGATCTCCGCCCAGTCCCCCAGATCATCGGCCTGTGCGAGGATCGGAAGGAGGCCGTCGCGCGAGACTCTGTCCTCCTTGTTGACCACGATCACGACCGGAGAACCGACCTCGGCCAACTGCTCGGCGATGAACGCATCCCCCCGCCCGATGCCCGCCTCGGCGTCCACCAGCAAGCACACGACGTCCACTCCCGACCAGGTCCGCTTGACGAGGTCGTTCATGCGGCGGCCCAGCAGCGTGTGGGGCTTGGCCATCCCGGGCGTGTCGATGAAGACCAGCTGCAGGTCGGGGCGCGACATCACACCGCGGATCGCGTTCCGGGTGGTGCCCGGCACCGGGGTGACGATCGCCACCTTCGACCCGACCATGGCGTTGAGCAAGGTGGACTTGCCGACGTTGGGCCGGCCCGCCAGGCACACGATCCCCGACCGGTGATCCTCGGCGACCTCCTCGTCGTCGGAGGCGAGGATGAGGTCGAGATCGAAGTCGCTCACGGCCTCTCCGGCAGCGTCCCCGCCCCGGTGTTGCGGCCCTGCGCCAAGCGCACCGGACCGAACGCGTGCGGCAGCAGCTCTCGGATCGATGCCACCAACGGCCGCCCGGCGTCGCCGCTGGCGTACACCACCGCGTCCGGGCCGAACTCGAAGATCACCTGCCGGCACGCCCCGCACGGCACGCACGCGTCGTTGCCGTCGCCGACCACCGCCACCGCCACGATCGGCGAGCGCACGCCCGTCCCCACCAACGCCTGGATCGCGACCCGCTCCGCGCACTGGGCCAGCGGGGACGCGGCGTTGTCGACGCTTGCACCCTCAGCGAGACGCCCGTCCTCGGTGAGGACCACCGCCCCGACCCGGAAACCCGAGTACGGGACGTATGCACGCTCCCGCGCAGCGCGTGCGCGCCGCAACAGATCGGCCTCGTCAACCGCGTGACCGGGTCGGGCGGCGCCTCTCATAACGCCTCAGCCCGGCTGGGCTCCTCCTCGGGGCGGGTGACCAGGACCTTGCTGACCCGCCGCCCCTGCACACGCTCGGCGACGAACGTGAAGCCGTCGACCTGCACGGCCTCGCCCGGTTCGGGGACACGCCCCAGGAGGCCGATCATGAGCCCCCCCACCGTGTCCCAGCCCTCGTCCTCGGGCAGCTCGGCGTCGAGGAGCTCGTTGAGGTCATGCACCGTGATGCGAGCACTGACCCGCAACCGGCGCTCGTCGAGGTGCAGGACCGGTGGCTCCTCGTGATCGTGCTCGTCGACGATCTCGCCGACGATCTCCTCGAGGATGTCCTCGATCGTCACCAGCCCGACCGTCGCCCCGTACTCATCGACGACCATCGCCAGGTGCACCTTCTGGTTCTGCAGCTCACGGAGCAGGTCGTCGGCGCGTTTGGACTCAGGCACGAACGTGGCCGCTCGTATCAGCTGTTGCCAGCCGTCCACGTCGTCGCCGTCGCCGAGAAGTCCCAGGATGTCCTTGGCGTACACCACGCCCACGATGTGGTCCCGCTCACCCGCCCACACCGGGATGCGCGAGAAGCCGCTGTGGACGATGGTCTGCACCACCACCGCCAGGGGCGCGTCGACGTCGACGACCACCATGTCGGGGCGCGGCACCATGATCTCCCGGCACACCGTGGCGCCCAGCTCGAAGATCGAGTGGATCATCTGCCGCTCGTCCTCCTCGATCTGGCCGTCCGTCTCCTCCTCCTCGTCGGTGGAGCGCATCAAACGGCGCAGCTCCTCGTCGGATGCGAACGGTCCGGCCCCGGCATGTGGCGCCACCGCCCCACCGGCGGCGATCAGCCACCGCACCACCGGCTGCAGAACGCGCGCCAGCCACGCGATGGCCGGGGCGACGCGGAGACCGACCTTGTCGAGGTTGCGCAGCGTGTACGTGCGGGGCGCAACCTCCGCCAGGACGAAGCTCACGATCGCCAGCAACGCCACCGCCACCACCGTGACGAGCGACCCGGCCGGCAACGCGACCGCCGTGAGGACCGCCGCGGCGACGACCCGCGTCACGATGGTCAGCAGCAGCAGGACGTTCAACCCGCGTGCCGGGTGCTCGACCAGCCACAGCAGCTGCTTCGATCCCGGCGCGTCCTCGTCGTCGAGCCGCAGGGCGCGCACCACCCCGATCCGGGTCAAGATGGTCTCGGACGCGCCGAGGAAGCTCGCGAAGGCCACCAGCGCGACAACGACGATGACACCGACGGCGACGCTCAACGTCCCACCTGGCGGTAGCTGTCCAACAGCTCCTGCGTCAGCGCCGACATCTCGCGCTCGTCAGCCGGGTCGGCATGGTCCATGCCCAGCAGGTGCAGGATCCCGTGGACGGTCAACAGCCGCAGCTCGTCGGTGACGGGGCGCCCGAGCTGCGCAGCCTGACGCTCGGCGATCCCGGGTGCGATCACGACATCACCGAGGATGGCAGGCACGCCAGGCGGGGACTCCCCCGGCTCGTCGATCGGGAAGGCGAGGACGTCGGTGGGGCCTTCCTCGCCCATGTGGTGGGCGTTGAGAGCTGCGATCGTGTCGTCGTCGACCAGGATGACCGACAGCTCCATGTCCGGTGGGACGCGACGTGCGTCCAGGACGTGACGGGCCAACGCAGCGAGGTCGTCGCTGTCGACGGGATGGTCTTGTTCGTCGGCGACGAAGACGGCCATCGGTCACAGACGCCCCGGGGCCTGCGCGGTGCGGCGATCCTCCTCGTCAGCGTGCCGTTCGTAGGCTTCGACGATCCGCTGGACGATCTGGTGGCGGACCACGTCGCCGGCGGCGAGGTACGCGAAAGCCACCCCGTCGATGTCGGCGAGGATGTCTCGGACGACGCGGAGCCCCGAGTGCCGCCCCGTCGGCAGATCGACCTGCGTGATGTCTCCGGTCACCACCGCCTTGGAGCCGAACCCGATCCGGGTGAGGAACATCTTCATCTGCTCCGCGGTGGTGTTCTGCGCCTCGTCGAGGACGATGAAGGAGTCGTTGAGCGTGCGGCCCCGCATGTAGGCGAGCGGCGCCACCTCGATGGTGCCGCGGTCGACGTGGGCGACCAGATCCTCGGCGTCCATCATGTCGTGCAGCGCGTCCCACAACGGCCGCAGGTACGGGTCGATCTTCTCCTGGAGGGTTCCGGGGAGGTACCCCAGGCTCTCACCGGCTTCCACTGCGGGACGGGTGATGATCAGCCTGTTGACCTCCCGCGCGCGCAGGGCCTGCACGGCGGCGGCCATCGCGAGGTAGGTCTTGCCGGTTCCGGCCGGTCCGATCCCGAACGTCACGGTGTTCGCTGCGATGGCGTCCAGGTAGCGCTTCTGGCCGAGCGTCTTGGGACGGATCGTGCGTCCGCGATGGGTGAGCGCCGCGTGGCTCAAGACCTGCGACGGCGCCTCGGGAGCGTTCGCGCGGACCATGCGGATCGTCTGGCCGACGACGCTTCGATCCAAGCCCTGGCCGCGGCCGAGGAGCGTCAGCAGCTCCTCGAAGAGGCGCACCACCCGGTCGACCTCGTCGGCGTGGCCGGTGACCGAGATCTCGTTGCCGCGGACGTGAACGCTGGCGTCGAAGGCTTCCTCGACCAACCGGAGCAGCTCGTCTCGGGTCCCCAGCAGCGCGACCATCGAGCGGTCGCCGGGGACGAGG
>JALYHG010000202.1 GCA_030776725.1 Actinomycetota bacterium | reverse complement strand
AGAAGACGACCGGGCCTCTGGAGAAGCTGCTGATCGCGTCGGCCTTCCGTTGGCCGGACGCGGTCGTGGCGGGCGCCGCGGCAGCGCACGAGGACAACACCGCGGTGCTGCTCAGCGGCTACACCCGCACCGAGAAGCACAAGTTGACCCAAGCGTTCATCAACGCCCACCAGAAGACCGGCCGGTACGCGATCGGTGGTCCGGCCGTGAACGGCTACGCGCTCCAGCCGGAGGTGTACCGCTCGATCTTCGGCGTCGGCCGGGTCGGGACGTCGGCCGCGGTGGCGGAGTTCTTCTTCGAGGCTCCAGCCCACGCGGGCCTGGCCCGCGCTGGCGGGACCGGGACCGATCAGGACCCGATGTTCGCCGACGCGCTGACCGGTGGGGTCCACATCGGCGGCCGGCTGGACGGCCCGATGCTGCTCACCGGGACGAGCGAGCTGTCCGTCGAGGCGGCCCGCTACCTGTGCTGGACCGCGCACACCCTCGAACGTGTGTGGGTGTACGGCGGTGTCCAGGCGGTCGCCGCGGCCGTCCAGGCGAGGGCCGAGCAGGCCATCCAGGGCGGTGGCGCGCAGCAGGAGTGCTCGTTCGACCCCGCGCCGGCTCACGGGGCGTTCCCGTCACCGTGATCACCGGCTAGCTGACCGCGAACACCACGAACGGCACGGGGCCCCGCGAGGGGCCCCGTCGCCGTTCACCGGGGGCAACGTCGAACGGCGCACCCCGCTCGGGGTGCGCCGCGTCGGATGGGCTCCGGGGGAGGGACTCGAACCCTCAACCTCGGCATTAACAGTGCCTCGCGCTGCCGGTTGCGCCACCCCGGAAGGACGCTGTGACGGTACCTCGCCGGTCACCGACCGTCGAGATGTCGCAGGCCCATCCCCGGGCTGCCCGCCGGATCTGACCGTCCTAGCATGCTGGTGGGGGCGTGACCCGACGCGGCCAGAACAGGTGGAACTCATGGAGTACAGGGACTTCGTCCTGATCCCCGATGACGAACCGGGGGTGCTGGCGCGGATCGGTGAGGCAGCCGGCCGGGCCGGCATCAACCTGGAGGGTGTCAGCGCCTTCACCGGTCAGGGCAAGGGCATCGTCCACATCCTCGTCACCGACGCCGACGAGGCCCAGCGGGTCCTGGCAGACGCCGGCTTCGACGTGCGGGCCGCCCGCGACGTCCTGGTCCTCGACATCGAGGACCGTCCGGGGGCGCTCGGCGACAAGAGCCGGGTCCTGGCCGACGCGGGGGTGAACATCGAGCAGGCGTACCTGGCCACCAACAACCGGGTGGTGTTCGCGGTCGACGACATCCGCACGGCCCGCGAGCTGTTCTCGTGACCTGACGATCCCGGCATCGTCGAACCCGCCGGTCACACCCGCCGGTTCACCCCTGGGCCGCCTCCCACATCAGCTTCGGGAGCCTGCGCAGCGACGGGTCGGCGAACACGTGGGCCAGCTCGCGCAACGTCGCCTCGGCGTTGCGGTGGTTGGCGAACCACACCGGTTTCGGCCACACCCGGAAGGGTCCACGCACGACGGACTTCTGCGGCTGGTCGAACAGGTAGGTGTTGTGCACCACGCCCCGTCCGGACTGGATGTCGTGGAGCTCGTGCCCGGGGTAGGCGCCCCACGGGGTCGAGAACATCCCGAACGCAACGCCCGTGAAGTGGTTGATCGCCACCGTCCCGTAGCGAAGGTCGGACACGGCCCGGTCGACGGCGTCAGCGACGGCCGGGTCGTTCAGCGACCGCGGGTGGACGATGATCGTGGCGGCGAGCGTCCCCCACAGCCGGTCGTTGCACAGCTCAGTGGCTTCCGCGAGGAAGTCGGGGATGGACCGCGGCGCGTCGAGGGCCGTCTCGGCGAAGATGCCGGCGAACGGCTCGGTCGTGAAGACGATGTCGTCCTCGTCTGAGGGTGCGACCCCGGGGATGAACGTCCACGGCACCCCCTCCGACCGGTCGCCCCCGTAGGTCTCGGCCTCCGGGTGCGCCTCGACGAACCGCTCGAACCGTTCACGCGCGCCCGGGTAGTAGGCGTACCGCAGCGTGGTGCGCTCCAGGGCGTCGCGGATCGCGTCGAGGAGGGCACCTCGCTTGCCCCAGCGGCGGTGTGTGATGATCAGCCGAGCGGTGACGCAGTTGAACCCGGCGTTGCCCACCAGCATCGACGCGATGCTGTCGCCGTGGAAGGCCAGGTCGCCCTCCGACCAGGGACCCGGCACGACGATGACGGGGGTGATGTTGCCCAGTTCGCTGGTGATCGGCTTGTCGAGCTGGGGGGTGCGCTGCTGCTTGTTGCGACGGCCCTCGTCGCCCGTGCCGAACACGATCGCGTCGTGGGCCTTGTCCGACCCGGTGATGTGGACGGTGTCGACGCCCGGGTGATCGGTGAGGTAGCGGCCTGCGTCCACACCGCCGTACACGATCCTCAAGAAGCCGCGGTCGATCAGCGCATCGAAGGCGTCCTCGAGGATCGGCCCCAAGTAGTCGTTGACGGGGTTCATCTTCACCACCACGACCTGGTCCTCGGCGAACAGCTTGTACAGCACGTCCGTGGGGGGGATCACGCCGACGTTGCCCGCCCCGAGCACCAACGCCACCTTGCCGTCGTGGTGGTGGCCCGGCTGGTAGATCACCGCCTGGGTGTCGGGCAGGTCCTCGAGGGTCACGTCGGGCTGCATCCACACCTCGGCGGTGAAACCCAGGAACAGCAGCCGGTCGATCACGTCGGTGGGGAAGACGGGGGCGACCACCTGGCCGTCGTGGCGGGTGTGGGGTTGGCCGGGTAGCTGCGGCCGGCCGTGCTCGGCGATGTCCTGCAGCGCCCGCTGCAGCAGCCGGAGGTTGCGCAGGACCAGTGCCGGGCCGTAGAGCCACTCCTCACCGGCGAAGTTGGAGTCCGGGTCGATGCCCTTCGCGGCGGTCCCCGCGTCCGCCCAGCGCTCCGCCTCTTCGAGGGTGTCGTCGATCAGCTGCTGGAGGATCCGGATGCGCTCGTTCACGTCGACGGCGACCCAGTCGCCCTTGCGGGCTCCCACCGTCTCGACGGCGGCGTCGAGCTCGTCGCGGGATGACCCGGGGATCGACTGGATGCCCTCCGGGATGGTCAACGTGCCGTGCAGGTCGCTGCTGGTCGACATCCTGTCCTCTCCACGTCGCTGAAGACGGTCGGGGACGCTGACGCTACTCAAGCTCACGCCGGCGGCGGTTCCGGGCCTGCGGCCGGGCCCCGTCGGCGCGCGGTCGCCGTGAAGACCCCGGCCAGGATCAGCGGGGCGCCGACCCAGAACAGCCGGCTGGGCAACTCGTCGAGGAAGGCCCACGCGAGCAGCGTCGCGCCGACCGGCTCCGCGAGCACGACGATCGACAGCACCGTGGCCGTCACCGTGGACAGAAGCGCGTTGAACACCGTGTGGCCCAACAGCTGTGGTCCCACCACCAGGGCAAGCAAGGCCAGCCACGTGACGGCGCTGTACCCCGTCAGTCGCGCACCGGCGGCCACGGCCGCGGGCAGCAGCACGACGGCCGCCACCGCGTAGACGCCGCCGGCGTACACCGACACGGGCAGGCGCCGGCGCGCTGCCCGCCCCGCCAGGAGGTACCCGGCCACGGCGATGGCACCACCGAAGGCGAGAACGTCGCCGAACAACGCGCGCCGGCCGAGCGCGATGTCTGACAGGTCGCCCACGCCGATGATCAACGCCCCGGCCATGGTGATCGCCATGCCGATCCAGGTGCGTCGGGTCGGGGGCTCGCCCAGCACCGCCGCAGCACCGACCCCGACGAACACCGGCGACAAGGTCACCAGCGTCACCGACGACGCGACCGTCGTGAAGTCCAGCGACGTGATCCACAGCGCGAAGTGCACGGCCAGGAGCACGCCCGCCCCGGCGATCTGCCGGCGCTGTGCCGCCTCCAACGGCGGCGCCCCCCGGCGGGCACGCACCGCGAACGGGGCGAGCGCGACCGCCCCACCGAGGCAGCGCCAGAACGCGATCGCCAGCGGGTGGGCGTCCGCGACCCGGATGAGGACAGCCGCCGAGGACACGGCGACGACGCCCGTCACCAAGCCGGCGACCGTCGCCGACGGTGGCAGCGACGGGACGCTCCGCGCCGCAGGCTCCGCGGGTGGGTGCGTGCGGGCCGGCTGACTCGTCGACATCCGCTGCAGGCTAGGTCACCGCACGCGGCGACAGCCGTGGCCCGACCTCCGCGTCGCACGCGTCGACGGCCGACCGACGCCCGACCGAGACTGGCGCCTGCCACGTCGAGGTCGAGCAGCCATCCTCGTCAACGAGCGACGAGAGGGCAGCAGCGATGACCAAGGAACTCGAACTGCGACGGCACACCGACGACGACGGTGACGTGCTCACCGACGACGGGGTCCGCCACGCGCTGGAGGTCGGGCAGCGCCTGCAGGACCGCTACGAGGTGGTGGTGTCCACCGGCGCGCAGCGGGCCACGCAGACCGCGGCGTGCTTCCTCGCTGCGGGCTGTCGAGGGGTCGATCGTGGTGTGGTGGTGGAGCGAGGGCTGCGCTCGGACCACGAGGACCGCTGGAAGGAGGCCTACCAGGAGGCCGGTGGCGGGGCGTTGTCCGACTTCAAGCGGGTCGCGGCCGACTTCGTCGAGGAGGAGGCCAAGATCCTCGGTGAGGCCCTGCGGCGCGTGCTGGACTCGCTCGATGACGGCGGCCGTGCGCTCATCGTGGGCCACAGCCCCACCAACGAAGCTGCGGTGTACGGCCTGACCGGGCAGGAGATCGAGCCGGTCTCCAAGGGCGCCGGTGTGCTGGTCGTGGCCGACGGTGACCGCTACGAGGTGCGTGCCCTCGAGTGAGGCAGTGCACGCGGTCACACCGGCCGGCGCTACGCTGGCGCCTCCATGCGTGCGGCTCCCGCGCTCACAGGCCTGGTCCTAGCCGGCGGTACGAGCCGTCGTATGGGCCAGGACAAGGCGTGGCTGGAGCTCGACGGCGAACCGCTGGTCCGACGGGTCGCGTCGCGCCTGTCGCGCGTGTGTGGCCGCGTGCTCATCGCGTCGGGTGACGGTCAGCGGCTGGGAACGCTGCCGTGGGATCAGGTTGCCGACGCGGTGCCGGGCCGCGGACCGCTCGCCGGGATCGTGGCGGGCCTGGAAGCGGCCGACACGCCGCTGGTCGCGGTGGCGGCGGTGGACCAGCCGTTCGCCTCCCCGGAGGTGCTGGTCGCGCTGGCCACCCTGTGGCGGGGCGAAGCGGCGGTGGTCCCACTCGTCGACGGCCGCGTGCAGCCGTTCTCGGGTGTCTACGCCACACACGCGAGCGCTTCACTCGGCCGGGTGCTCGCGTCGGGGACCAGGAGCGTCACCCATGCGCTGTCGGCCGTCGGAGCGCGGATCGCCGGATCAGACGTCTGGGCCGGCGCGGACCCCGATGGCGCCTTCGCGGTGGACCTCGACCGCCCAGCCGACCTCGCCGCACTCCGGCCCACCTGACCGCCACCTGAGGTGCGTCCGCACGCCGCCTGCGGTATCCGTACACCGACAGCCGTCGCGAGCCGGAGGACGCGTTGGCACAACCGGGTGAGGTGCTCGGCGGGCGGTACGCGCTCACGGCGCGGCTGGGACGCGGCGGGATGGCGGAGGTCTTCCGCGGCCATGATCGCCTCCTCGACCGTCCGGTCGCCGTCAAGGTCCTGTCCTCGACGGTCGCCGAGGACGCGTCCTTCCAGGAGCGCTTCCGCCGCGAGGCCCGCGCCGCTGCCTCGCTGACGCACCCGAACATCGTCGCGATCCACGACACCGGTTCGGAGAACGGCACCCACTTCATCGTGATGGAGCTGGTGGACGGACCCACGCTGCAGCAGCGGATCGCCGACGAGGCGTCCCTACCGCCCCGCCGCAGCGTGATGATCGCCGC
Organism: Actinomycetota bacterium; assembly: GCA_030776725.1. NCBI lineage: Bacteria > Bacillati > Actinomycetota > Actinomycetota bacterium. Next base: position 3,655 of record JALYHG010000202.1, on the reverse strand, counting down.
CCAGGTCTGCGCGGCTCTGGCTGCGGCACACGACCGCGGGATCGTCCACCGTGACATCAAGCCGGCCAACATCATGTTCGCGCGGGACGGGACCGTGAAGGTCACCGATTTCGGCATCGCCCGGGCGGTGGCCGCTGCGACCGTCACCGACGCCGTGTACGGCTCGGCGCCCTACATGGCGCCGGAGCAGGCCCGCGGCGACCCCGTCGACGCCCGCACGGACGTGTACGCGTTGGGCTGCGTGCTCTACGAGATGCTGACGGGGACGCCGCCGTTCGTGGGAGATTCCCCGCTCGCGGTGGTGTCCCAGCACCTGCACCGGGAGCCGCGCCCCCCGTCCGCGCGGGTCGGTGGGATCGACCCGGACGTCGATGCGGTGGTGCTGCGGGCGCTGGCCAAGGATCCCGACGACCGCTACGTCGACGCCCGCGATCTCCGCGACGACCTCACCCGCCTGGAGCGTGGCGAGGAGCCCGCCGCCGTCCCGCTGGACGCGACACGACTGTTGCCGCGCGGCGATGCCGAGACCGTGCCGGTCGGCCCTCACGGCCCGTCCCGCGGCAGCGCCGAACGCCACCGGGTGGTGGTCGCACCACCCGACGCCGTCTCCGCCGGGACACAACGGGCGATCTTCTGGTTCATCGTGGTGGCGATCGCCGGGCTGCTGGTCTGGTTCATCGCCTCGACCGTCGACTTCCGCCTCGACCGGTTCCTGCCCCCACCACCGGAGGTGGAGGCGACCGAGGAGCCGGAGACGTCCCCACCGGTGTTCGAGACCGAGACCTCACCAGCCCCCGACACGCCACGGCAGCGCGAGCCGGCGCCGGAGACCGAACCAGCGCCCGAGACGCAACCGGAGTCTCCGCCGACCACGGCCACGGCGACCCAGCCGCCGACCCCCGGCCCGGCCGTGACGGTCCCCGGCGTCGGTCTGCGGATCGGCACGCAGCCGCGGTGACCCCCCGCTGCACCGACCGTGGCGGTCGTCGCCCGTAGCCTGCCACCGCCCGCGACCTTCGGAACGCCCGTGACCCGGCCTGGTGACGTGCTCGCCGACCGCTACGCGCTGCTGGACGTGCTCGGCGAAGGCGGGATGGGCCGCGTCTACCGCGCGCGGGACCGTACTCTCGACCGTGACGTCGCGGTCAAGGTCATGGCGCCGCACCTGGTCGGCGATCCTGATGCGGTGCAGCGTTTCCGGGACGAAGCCCGCGCCGCTGCCCGGCTGGGTCACCGCAACGTCGTGCGCGTCTACGACACCGGCTCGAGCGACGCGGGCGAGTACATCGTCATGGAGCTGGTCGACGGCCCCTCACTGAAGGACCTGCTCGCCGACGCCGGCCGTCTCCCGGTCGAGCGCGCCATCGCCACGGCGTCGGCCATCGCGAGCGCTCTGGCCGCTGCCCACGAGCAGGGGCTGGTCCACCGCGACGTCAAGCCGGCGAACGTGCTCTGGACGAGCGACGGGACCGTGAAGGTCACCGACTTCGGGATCGCCCGCATCACCGGCGACGACGTCGACGCCACGGTCGCTGCCGGGTTCGGTTCGGTCCTGTACCTGTCTCCAGAGCAGGCGACCGGCGAGCGAGTCGACGCTCGCGCCGACATCTACTCCCTGGGCTGCGTCCTGTACGAGATGCTCGCCGGACGCCCACCGTTCACCGCGGACGCACCGATCGGGATCCTGCACCAGCACGTCCACCGCCAGCCCGACCCGCCATCCGCCGCGGTCGGCGAGGTGCCGCGCGCACTGGACGCGGTCGTGCTGCGGGCGCTGGCCAAGGACCCCGACGACCGCTACCCGTCCGCCGACGCGCTCCGCGCCGACCTCGACCGCGTCCGCCGGGGCCAACCGTCGTTGACCGCCGGACCCGACCGCACCGGCCAGGGCGCGGACGACACGGTGGCGATCGCGCCGGTCGACGCTGCGGGTGCCGACACGCGCGTCGTCATCCGAACGACGTCGGCGGGAGGTCACCGGCGGACGGGGACGGTCGTGGCTGTCGCGGCCGCGGTGGTCATCGTCCTGGTCGTCGCTGCGGTGGGGCTGGGGGCGTTGTTCGGATCGCGGGCGCGCCCAGGCCCGCCGGGAGCGCCCGAGACCCAGACGCTGCGGTCGGTGGTCGGTCCAGGGCCGGTCGTTCCCGGCGGGGCGCCGGCGGATCCGCGGCCCTAGCGATGGCCGCCACCGACGACGAGCCAGCACGCCGCCAGCCGAACCGACAGAGACCATCCTTCCTGCTCGTCGCGTCGATCACGATCACGGGCATCACGGTCAACTCTCTGCTGACCCCATCGCTGCCCGAGATCCTCGATGGTCTGGAGGCGTCACGCCGTCTCGCCGGCCTGGTGCTCGCCGGTGCCACCGCCCCGGGGGTCGTCCTCGCACCGGTGATCGGTGTGCTGGCCGACCGGTACGGCCGGCGCGAGGTCGTGGTGCCGTGCCTGGTCCTCTACGGGGTGGCCGGAGGGTTGGCCGGGCTCTCGCCGACGCTCACCGTCCTGGTGGCGCTCCGCCTCGCGCAGGGTGCCGGTTCAGCTGGCCTCATCAACCTGGCCGTGGTGATCATCGGCGACCACTGGGACGGCACCGAGCGGGCTCGGCTGATCGGACGCAACGCTGCGGTGCTGACCGTCACGTTGGCTCTGGTCCCGCCGATCGGTGGGACGCTGGTGGACCTGGCCGGGTGGCGCGCCCCGTTCGCGCTGTACCCGCTGGCGTTGATCACGGCCGCGGCGGCGTGGCGCGGGCTGCCCTCAACCGAGACCCGCCACGAGACGGTCGGTCAGCAACTCGCCGCAGCGGCGCCGTACCTGCGCACCAGGGCGGTGCGCGGGGTGCTGGCGGTCGGGGTCGTGTTGTTCGTGCTGATCTTCGGGCTGAGCCTCACCGTCCTGCCGCTCTACGCCGAGGAAGCCTTCGGCCTCACACCGTCGCAGCGAGGGCTGCTCCTGGCACTCCCCGCGGTCACGTCGACCGTCGCTGCGCTCCTCCTCGGGCGGCTGCACCAGCGGTTCGTGGGCCGTCGCGTGATCGTCGCCGGAGCGGCGTTGTTCCCGGTGGCCTACGCGGGCGTCGCATGGGCACCGTCGCTGCCGTACCTGGTCGGGGCGGTCTTGGTGGTCGGGGCAGGCGAAGGCCTGCTGATCCCCGGCTTGCAGGACCTCGCGACGAGCGTCGCGCCGGCGGCGAGCCGCGGCACGGTCGTCGCGTTGTGGGTCAGCGCTGCTCGCCTCGGCCAGACGATCGGGCCGGTCGTCTCCGGGTACGCCGCGGGAACCGTCGGGTCGCCCGCGACCTTCGCCGTCGGGGCGGCCGTGGCGGCGACGATGCCCTTCGCGTTGGCGGCAGCGTTGCAGCCCCGCCGCGAAGCAGTCGGGTGACGACGGCCCGAGCCGATGCTCGACTCTGGGTAGAGCTCGAACGGAGGGAGTGATGGATCCACGTGGTGATGGCCTGGAGCGGGTGGATGATCGGCTGTACCGGACGCCGCGGTCGCTAAGCTGAGCATCTTTGGCACGGTGTCCGTCCCGGGTCGGTCGAACGTCGGTCCGTCTCTGCGGCGACGCCGCCGTAGGGTCGCCATCGACGTCCCAGGGAGGTCGCCATGGACGGTGAGGCGTCCAGCGCCGCTGCGTACGTACCCGCATCGCG
>JALYHG010000201.1 GCA_030776725.1 Actinomycetota bacterium | reverse complement strand
ACCGTGTCCCTGCCACCGAACGTCGGCAGGGTCGCCAGTTCGACTACCCGCGACCGACCGCCGGGCGATGGGGTGCCGGGGCCAGCTCGCGGCGCGCCAGCCGGGACCGCGCCTGTTCGACGGCGTGCTCGAACGTCTCGGTCCAGCGCGCCACCGAGCGAACATCGAGGCGGAGCAACGGGTAACGAGGATGCTCGCGCTGTACCGCGAAGCCCTCGTGCAGCAACCACGTGCACGGCGCCACGCAGGCGGCGTCGCGGTGCTTGCGGTCACCGTACGCCTCGATGCCGCGGCGCTCGCGCCGGATCGCCTCCTTCACTGCTGTGTGCAGCAGCAAGCGTCCCAGTCCCGCACCACGGAAGGGCGGCTCCACCCAGATGGTGGCCAGGAACAGGGCGTCAGACGAGGGCGGAGGGACGGGGCGACGGCGTGAGGCGAACGCCCCGGGATCGGCGAACAGGCACCACCCGACGGGCTCCCCGTCGACGCGAACGAACCGGCCCGGGGATCCCCATTCCAGCTCCACCGCCCGCCACCACGCGCACTTCTGGGTCAGCGGATCGGCGGCCAGCTCGTCGTCGTGACCGTGCACCGAGCCCAGCCGTTCGATCGGCCGAGCCGTGCCGAGCTCCCAGAACAGGCAGTGCTGGCAACGCTCGGGGAGGAGGTCCACCTCCTCGGCGGTGAGCTCAACGACCCGACGGCCCATTCAGATCTCGACGGGAGTCGGCCACTCGTCGGGCTCGACCGTGCGGCGGGGCCCTTCGTCGCGGGGCAACACCAGGCCGATCAGCGCCCCGACCGCCGCGCCGAGCACGAACCCTGTGATGGCCCGGCGCCAGCCGCCAGGAGCGACGTAGCGGCGCAGCAGCGGTTCGTCACCCGTCTCGACCGCCGGAGGTCCGGTGCTGAGCACGTCGCTGCGTGGCTCGGCGGGCACCTGCACCTCCCGGGCGACGGGGCAACAGAGGCTGGCTGTACGCTCGTCGATGCTACGAGTGGACGGGAGGTCCGTGCGACTCGACAGCGACCCGTACCTGCGACGGTACGCGGAGCGCACCCGTGGCCTGGCCGCCTCCGAGATCCGGGCGCTGTTCGCGGTCGCGTCCCGGCCGGAGGTCGTCAGCCTGGCCGGAGGCATGCCGTACACGGCAGCGTTGGATCTCGCCGCGGTGGAGGACGCGGTGCTTCAGGTCCTGCGTGACCATGGCGCGACCGCGCTGCAGTACGGCGAAGGAGAAGGGCGCGCCGACCTGCGCGAACAGCTGGTCGAGGTGATGGCCGCCGAGGGAGTCCCCGCCCACGTCGACGACCTGGTCGTCACGGTCGGCGGCCAGCAGGCGCTCGAGCTGATCACCAAGCTGTTCGTCGATCCCGGCGACGTGGTGGTGGCGGAGGGACCGACCTACGTCGGGGCGCTGGGCGCCCTGTCGTCCCACCAGGCGCAGGTCGCCCACGTCGAGATGGACGACCAGGGACTGATCCCCGAGGCGCTGGAGGAGACCATCTCGCGCCTGCGGGCGGCGGGACGCACCATCACGTTCCTGTACACGATCCCCAACCACCAGAACCCGGCCGGGGTGTCGCTGTCGGTGCCACGCCGGGAGCGCATCGCGGAACTCGCTCAGCGCCACGACCTGATCGTGTTGGAGGACAACCCATACGGGCTGCTGGACTTCGCCGGGGAGACCTGGCCGGCGCTCCGATCGTTGATCCCCGACCGTGTCGTGTACGTCGGGACGGTATCCAAGACGTTCGCGCCCGGCGTTCGCGTGGGTTGGGTGGCCGCACCCGGCCCGGTCCGCGACAAGTTCATCCTGCTGCGCGAAGCGGCGGACCTGTGCCAGTCGAACCTGACCCAGATGGTGGTCGAGAACTGGTTGTCGCGTCAGGCGTGGCGCGAACAGGTCAAGCGCTTCCGGGAGGTGTACCGCGAACGGGCCGAGGCGATGCTCGCCGCGCTCGACGAGCACTTCCCTGGAGACTCGAGCTGGACGAGGCCGACCGGGGGGTTCTACGTGTGGGTGACCGTCCCCGAGGGCGTGGACACCTCCGACCTGCTCGCCAAGGCGATCAACCACCGCGTTGCGTACGTCCCCGGGCGTGGATTCTACGCCGACGGCCAGGGCGGCCACCAGCTGAGGCTGTCGTTCTCGTACCCGACGCCAGACCGGATCCGGGAGGGCGTTGCCCGGCTGGGCGAGCTTCTCCACGACGAGGTGGAGCTGGTCCGTGCCGTCTACGGCACCCGGGGCTGACCCAAGCCCAGGCAGGAGCGACCGTGGCACACGGCGAGGACATCGACCTGCCACACGTGGCGGTGATCTCGGGCGGGATCTCACTGGAACGTGAGGTCAGCCTGAGGTCCGGAGGGCGTGTCGCCGATGCGCTCGATGACCGCGGCTACCCCGTGACGCGTCTGGATGTCGACAGCGACCTGGTCCGCCACCTCACCAGCGGCGGGTTCGATGCGGCGTTCATCGCGCTGCACGGCGCGATGGGCGAAGATGGCACCATCCAGTCCATCCTGGAACTCCTCGAGATGCCGTACACCGGTCCCGACCACCTCGCGTCGGCGCTCGCCTGGGACAAGCCGATCAGCAAGGGGCTGTACCGGCGGGCGGGGATCGCCACGCCCGACCACGTCAGCTTGAGCGCGCAGGCGTTCCGCGACGCCGGCGTCTCAGCGGCCATGGGACGCATCGCCGATGAGCTGGGCGTCCCGCTGGTGGTCAAGCCGGCGACCGGCGGGTCGGCCCTGGGTGTGGGCTACGCCGAGGAACCCGAGCAGCTGCCCGGCGCGGTGGTCGGGGCGTTGTCCTACGCCGACGCCGTCCTGATCGAGCGGCGCGTCACCGGAACCGAGGTTGCCGTGTCGGTCGTCGACGGCGAACCGCTCCCGCCGGTCGAGATCGATCCCCGTGACGGGGTGTACGACTTCGCGGCGCGGTACACGGCCGGAGCGACCGAGTTCCACGTCCCGGCGCGCTTGGCACAGGACGTCCTCGACCGGTGCGCCGAGGCCGCTGTCGCCGCCTACAACGCGGTCGGGGCACGGCACGTGTCCCGGGCCGACCTCGTCGTCGACGCCGATGGGACGCCCTGGCTGCTGGAGCTCGACACCTGTCCCGGTATGACGGAGACGTCGCTGTTGCCTCTGGCCGCGCTGGCCGCGGGCATGTCGTTCGCGGACCTCGCCGAGCGCTTGCTGCAGCTGGCGTTGGGGACCAGCGGCGGTGGATGATCAACCACCGCCACGCAGATGACCGACAGTGATCAGCGCGCTCCCGTTCGTTACCGCCATTCGGCCGCGGGTCTCGCTGCTGGGACGCAGCTCGCGTAGGGTCACACGGGGATCACCGGGCCGGGGAGGGCAGTCGTGAACGAGACCGGGAAGCGTGCCGCTGGTCGCGCTGCGGCGGAGCTGGTGGAAGACGGCATGCGCATGGGCTTCGGCAGCGGGAGCACCGTTGCACGGTTCCTGGAGGCGCTGGCGGAACGGCAGTTGGACGTCGCCGGGGTGCCCACATCCGAGGAGACGGCGCAGCGCTGCCGGGAGCTGGGTCTAGCGCTGCTCGACCCCGACGAACTCCTGGACCTCGACATGGTCGTCGACGGCGCCGACGAGCTCGACCGCGAGCTGAGCCTGACGAAGGGCGGGGGTGGAGCGCTGCTGCGCGAGAAGGTCGTCGCATGGAACTGCGCCCGGATGATCGTCATCGCGACCCCCGACAAGGTCGTCGAGCGGCTCGGCGACACCTTCCCCCTCCCGCTCGAGGTGGTGCCATTCGCCCGTCGTTCGGTCGCCCACGTGGTCGAAGGCTTGGGTTTCGAGGTCACCGCCCGCGACGGTGGCGAGTACCGCACCGACAACGGCAACCTGATCCTCGACGCTCGCATGCCCGGTGGGATCAAGGATCCCGAAGTGATGGAGTCGCTCCTCGCGCTGGTGCCAGGCATCGCAGAGAACGGCCTGTTCGTTGCGCTGGCCGACGCAGCGATCCTCGGCCGTGACGACGGCGAGATCGACGTCATCCACGCCCCGCAGGAGGACGACGACGAGGAGGTCGTGGTTCTACCGGAGTGACGTCTCCTGCACAGGGATGGTGGTCTGCAGCCCCTGGGCGATGATCCCCACGATCCGCTCCAGATCGTCGACCGACGCGAACTCCACGGTCATGCGGCCCTTGCGTGCACCCACCGTCACCTTCACCCGGGCAGCCAGCGCGTCGGACAGACGCTCCTCGAGATCGCGCAGACCCGGGGCGGTGACCCCACGGCGGGACGCGCGAGGATCCACGTCGGCGGGTGGCTGCGTGGACGGCGCCGGCGCAGCGCCGAGGTAGCGCAGCCGGACCACCTCCTCGGTGTCACGCACCGACAGGCCCTCGGCGACGATGCGCTCGGCGAGGCGCTCGCGGTCCTCGCGCCGCTCGAGCGCGAGCAGCGCCTTGGCGTGCCCCGCGGTCAAGACCCCGGCGGCGACCTTGCGCTGGACCGCGGGGGGGAGCGACAGCAGGCGCAGCGCGTTGCTGATCGTGGGGCGGCTCCTCCCGAGCCGTGCCGCGAGTTCCTCCTGGGTGACGGCGAAGTCCTCCAGCAGCTGCTGGTAGGCCGCGGCCTCCTCCAACGGGTTCAGCTGGACGCGGTGGATGTTCTCGATCAGTGCCTCTTTGAGCAGGTCCGCGTCGGACGTGGCGCGCACGATCGCCGGGATCCGGGTCAGCCCGGCGAGCTTGGCAGCCCGCAGCCGCCGCTCGCCTGCGACCACCTCGTAGCGGTCGATCCCGACCTCTCGGACGAGGATCGGCTGGAGCAACCCGACCTCGCGGATCGAGGCCGCCAGCTCGGCCAGCTCATCGTCGTCGAAGACACCGCGGGGCTGGCGGCGGTTGGGCGCGATGGCGCTCACCGGCAACTCACGGAGTCCTCCGGTTGCCTGCTCGGTAGGGATGAGCGCTGACAGGCCCCGTCCGAGTCCGCGTCGTTCGGTCATGACTACCCCCCTCCGGGTGGGTTGTGGCCGGACGCGTTGGCCGCGCCGATGAGCTGGTCGATCGGGGACAAGGCGCGAACGGGGAGTTCGAGCCTCTCGGCGATCTCGTCCGCGAGCCGCCGGTACGCCCCAGCCGCTCGGCTCGCCGTGGCGTAGACGGTGATGGGCTGGCCGTAGCCAGGCGCCTCGGACAAGCGGACGCTTCGGGGGATCACGGTCCGGAACGCCCGGTCGCCGAAGTGCTGCCGGACCTCATCGACGACCTGCTGGGCGAGACGGGTCCGCGCGTCGAACATCGTCAGAACGACACCGCCTATCTCTAGTCGAGGGTTAAGGTTGCGCTGCACCATGTCGATCGTCCGGGTGAGCTGGCCCACGCCCTCGAGGGCGTAGTACTCGCACTGGATCGGCAGGATCACCGTATCGGCGGCGACCAGAGCGTTGACCGTCAGCAGTCCGAGCGTCGGTGGGCAGTCGACGATGATCAGGTCGTACAGGTCGCGGACCTCCTCCAGCGCGCGCGACAGGCGCAGTTCGCGGGAGAAGGCGGGGACCAGTTCGATCTCAGCGCCGGCCAGGTCGAGCGTCGATGGCAGGCAGTGCAGCCCACGGACCGCGGTCGGCTCGGTCGCGTCCTCGACGGCCAGGCCATCCACCAGGACCCGGTAGGTCGACGGCGCGCCCTCCCCCACTCGCAGACCCAGACCGGTCGTGGCGTTGCCCTGTGGGTCGACGTCCACCAGCAGCACCTGGGCACCACCGTCGGCCAACGCTGCAGCCACCGACACCGCCGTCGTGGTCTTCCCGACGCCACCCTTCTGGTTGGCGACGCAGACGATCTGCGCTTGCCGCGTCGCCATCGCGGTCACATCCGGCTCGAACGACGCGGCGTGGGACGGCTGTCCGCCGTTCGGGGCGTCCCCCGCCTCAGGAACGTCTAGGGGAGCCGGGGGGACGGGACTATCGGCCGCGTCGCGCGCCCCGGGAACCTCCAGGGCATCCGTGGGGTCGGGGGCGTCGGCGGCGGCCGCCGCGTCGGCAGGCTCAGTAGCCTGTGGGCGACCGGCGCCGTCCCGGCCGTCATCGCGGCGGAACCAGTCGAGCACAGCGACCCTTCGCTCACGCGGATCGCGCGATGATAACAGTCCGCAGCGGCGGCTCGACGGAAGCCGTGAACGCGCGGGCGTCGGGGGGTGTCGCCACGACCTCTGCGCCGACGTCACGCAGGGCGGCCCCGGCAGCACCCAACTCGGATCTCCACCGTTCGCCCTTGACCGCGTACAGCCGTCCGCCGGGGCGCAACACCGGAACCACCCACTCCACCAGTCGATCGAGGGGCGCCACCGCACGGGCCGTGGCTAGATCGAAGCGCCCCGCCAGGGACCGGTCAGCTTCGATGCGAGCGTTCACGACGACCACTCCCAGGTCGAGGTCCGCCGCGGCCCGCTCCAGGAACCGGGCCTTCTTCCCGGTCGACTCGACCAACGTCACGTCGAGGTCGGGGCGGGCCAGCGCGATCACCATGCCAGGCAAGCCTGCACCGGAGCCCACATCGACCAACGCCGGCCCGCCCGGGAGGAGCTCCGCGAGCGCCAGCGCCTCAGGGATGTGGCGGGTCTCCAGCTCCCCGAGCCCTCGCGGAGACAGCAGGTTGTGGGGGCTGGCGCGGACGGCGTCCGCGTAGCGCGCCAAGAGAACGTCGAGACCCGGTGGAGGGCCGGCGGATCGCGCTGACACGTTCCCCCATCCGACGGGGCTCGGAGCGGGGCGGCACCTAGCGCCCCGCTGGATGCCGTTCCACGTGGAACGCTGGAGGCCGGCGGTTGCCCGACGCCCCGCCGATCTGGCACCGGGCGCCACCGGAGCGTTCCACGTGGAACTCCTCGGCTACCAGTGCGCCGCTCGCGACCCACGGCCGCACCCGAGCCACTCGCCGCAGAGGCTCGCTGACCGCCGCGCTAGCGATCGGGCTCGATGATCACCCGCCGCGTTGGCTCCCTGCCGCGGCTGCTACTGCTGACGCCGTCGCGCTCGGCGACCAGCCCGTGGATCACCTTCCGCTCGTAGACATCCATCGGCTCGAGGCGCTGTGGCTCCCCGCTGTCCAACGCTTCGTCGATCGCCTCGTTCGCCTTGTCCAGCAGGCGCTCGAGCCGGCGTGCCCGGTAGCCCTCGACGTCGATCATGACCCGCGATCGCCGCTCGAAACGGCGTTGGAGGGCCGAGCGCGCCAGTTCTTGGATGGCATCGAGGGTCTGGCCTCGCCGCCCGATCAGTCGGCCGCTACCGACGTTGATCACCTCGACCTCGGCACGGTCCTCGTGGACCCGGATCTGGATGTCGCCTGGAAGTTCCATGGCGTCGAGGACGCCTTCGAGGAAATCGGCGGCGGCTTCCGCCTCCTCGTCGAGATCGTCGAGGGTGAGTCCAGCCTCGTCCTCGTCTGCATCCTCGTCGTCTTCTTCGTCGTCCTCGCCGTCGCCCTGGTCCTCCTCGAGCGTCGCGGGCTCGGGGATGACCAGCGTCAGGCGCACATCGCCGACCGCATCGAGGTCGAGGCCGGGCGCGTCGAGGTCGACGGTGACCTCTCCTTCGTCCACGCCGGCGACCTCCGCCAGCAGACGGCGTACCGCGTCTCCGAGCGACGCGGCCTCCACGTTCAGACGTCTACTCATGCGTTGCGTCTCCTGGAGTCCTTGGAGCCTCCCCGACGCGAGGGGAGATGCTCCGAGCGGCGCGCCTGCGCGGTACTGGGCGCACCCTTCACACGGTCCTTGGACTGCTTGGCTGGACCCTTCCGAGCCGCCTTGGACCGGTCCTTCGACCGGTCGCTCGACGGCTTGTTCTTCCCGGCTCCCGCCGGACGGTTCGTCTTGCGGGCGACGTCGACCTCTTCGGCGCTCTGCTCGTGCTGGACCTCACGGATGATGATCGCCTGCTGGCCCAGCTGCCACAGGTTGGTCGTCACCCAGTACAGCAGGACACCGATCGGCAGGCTCTGTGCGATCACCGCCAGGAACACCGGCATCACGTACAGCATGATCTTCTGCTGCTGGGCCTGCGCCCCCTCCATCTGGGTCCGGCCCATCATCTGGCGCTGGGTCACGAACATGGTGGCGGCCATCCCGAGGATCAGCACCCAGCCCCACACCCCGCTGTTCGCTGCGGCACCCAGCGGGCTGAAGACGTAGAACGGCTCGGCTGCGATCCGGTCGCCGTTGAGCTGCAGTTCGGCGTTGTTGAGCACCCGGAACAACGCGAAGAAGATCGGGGCCTGGAGCAGCAGCGGGAGACACCCTGCCATGGGGTTGACGTTGTGCTCCCGGTAGAGGCCCATCACCTCCTCGTTCATCTTCTGACGACTGTCGCGATAGGCCTGGGGATCCTTCTTGAGCAGCTCGCGGTCGGCCTTGTACTTGGCCTGTATCCGTTTGACCTTCGGCGCGAGCGTCTGCATGGCTCGCATGTTCCGCGTCTGCTTCATAGCAAGCGGCAGCAGCAGGACCCGGATCACGACGGTCAGCCCGATGATCGCCCACCCCCAGGCGTGCGCTCCGAACAGGGGTGCGAACACCCCGTGCAGGAAGGTCAACCCCTCCTGGATCACATCGAGCAGCAGCTGCCACGGGTTCACGCGCTCTCCTTAGCTGACCGGATCAACGCCGCCGGGGTTCCAGGGGTGGCAGCGCGCCAAGCGCCGTAGGGCAGCCCATCCACCCCGAACCGCCCCGTGGCGGCGGATCGCCTCCGCGGCGTACTGCGAGCAGGAGGGGAAGAACCGACAGCTCGGGCGGCGCAACGGCGCGGTCGATCGCCACGCCGCGATCAGGGCGAGGAGCACCCGGGCAACGAGCGAGGGGCGGGTGACCGTCCGCGCCACGGTCACGCCCCGTCCTCGGCGAGGCTTCCCAACGCCTTGGCCAGTTCACGGACCTCGCCCTGCACCGCTGACGAGGTGCTCTTCGCGCAGCCCGGCCGGGCCACCAGCACGACGTCGATCCCCGGCGCCCAGCACACGTGTCGCGCGGCTTCACGCAACAACCGCTTGGCGCGGTTGCGCTCGACGGCGTTCCCGACGCGGCGGGAAGCGCTGACGGCGACCCGGACCTGGTGGTCGTCTGGGCCTGCCGCAACATGCACCACGCACAGGCGCCCGGAACGCTTCCGGCGAGAACCCAGCACGCTAGCTACCGCGCGGGGGTTACGGAGGCGATCGGGGACGACCGCCGCGGAGCGAGTCACCAGGGTCGTCAGTGTGTCAGGCGCGAACGGCCCTTCCTCCGACGGGCCTTGACGATGGCGCGCCCGGCGCGCTTGCGCATGCGCGTGCGGAAGCCGTGCTTGCGGGCGCGGCGGCGCTTCTTGGGCTGGTAGGTGCGCTTCATGGGCTGGGCCCTCCCGAGGCCAGGGAACACGCGGGACCGTGCGGGGATGGTGAGTCGCAGCGGCCCGGTGCGTGGGCGACGTGTGTGGACGCCCAAGTGTACGGACCGCGCCCAACGGCGGTCAAACGCGAACGCGGCCGGACGTCACACCCGGGCTTCGGCGGCGGCTCCACCAACGCCCCGGACACGAGCGTTATCCGCACGGCGGCGCGCGCTCCTTCGGCACGTCACCCGTCTCGCGGATCACTGTGGAAAACGGTTGCGGGAGGCCAGGCGGCAACGTTACAGTGCCGCCTCGCCTCGACCGCGATCGGGGCATCAGTGTCACCGCCGACGGCCGGACCGGCAGGGCCGGACCTTCCCCGCCGCCGCGGCGCGGGATCACGATTAGACGGGAGCGGTGTCCTTTCCACAGCTGTGGAATTCCCTGTGGACGGCGACCGGTGGGGCTTCGCGGGCACCGCGCGTTGCGACAGCGGCGAGGAAGGAACGCGCGTGGCGGAATCGGCCGTGTTCGACCTGGCAACCCTGTGGGACGAGAGCCTCGATGGTCTGACGGCCAACGTCACATCACCGGCGCAGCGGCGTTGGTTGGCCGCGACCACGCCGGTGGGGTTCAACGACGACACGGTGGTTCTCGCGGCCCCGCACGCGTTCGCACGTGAGTGGCTCGACGCCCGCTGTGGCCACCACCTCCGCGCCGCGCTCAGCAGGGCTGCGGGGCGCCCGCTCAACGTGGTGATCACGGTCCAGCCCAACCCCGCCCCGGTCGAGGCCGACCTCGCGGAACCCCACGACGCCAACGCCGCCACCGACCAGCCGCCCGTGGCGCTACCCACGGCGCGCCACGCCTCCCACAGCGACGCGACCGTCGAGTCCGCCCCGCTCGCGTCCACCGACGTCCGCCCGCTGCAGGCACCCGGCCGCCCTCCGGGGCCGACCATCCACCTGCCAACGCCTCCGCCCGAAGCGGCTGACGACGCCACCCAGCTCAACCCGAAGTACGTCTTCGACCGCTTCGTGATCGGCGCCTCCAACCGGTTCGCACACGCAGCGGCGTTCGCCGTGGCCGAGGCACCGGCGCGGGCCTACAACCCGCTGTTCATCTACGGCGGAGCGGGACTGGGCAAGACGCACCTGTTGCACGCCATCGGCCACTACGTCCGGTCGTTGTACCCACGACTGAAGGTGCGCTACGTCACCACCGAGCAGTTCACCAACGCCTTCATCAACGCGATCCGCGACGACCAGATCATCCCGTTCCAGCGGACGTTCCGCCAGGCCGACGTCCTGCTGGTCGACGACATCCAGTTCCTGGAATCCAAGGAGCGCACCCAAGAGGAGTTCTTCCACACGTTCAACGCGCTGCACAACGCCGAGAAGCAGATCGTCATCTCCAGCGACCGCCCCCCCAAGCAGATCGCCCGGCTCGAGGATCGCCTGCGCAGCCGGTTCGAGTGGGGGTTGATGACCGACATCCAGCCGCCCGACCTCGAGACGCGCATCGCCATCCTGAAGAAGAAGGGCTCTTACGAGAACCTGTCGGTGCCCTCGACCGTCCTCGAGCTGATCGCCGATCGGGTGCAGAGCAACATCCGCGAACTGGAGGGCGCGCTGATCCGGGTGACCGCGTTCGCCAGCCTGCAGCGCACCGAGGTGACGCCCGAGCTCGCCGGGATGGTGTTGAAGGACCTGTTCCCCGACGACAGCGCCCGCGAGATCGGCGTGTCGCTGATCCAGGACGAGGTCGCGGCGTTCTTCGACCTGACGGTGGAGGACCTGTGCTCGCCGTCGCGGAGCCGACAACTGGTGACCGCCCGCCAGATCGCCATGTACCTCATCCGGGAGCTGACCGATCTGTCGCTTCCACGCATCGGGAAGGCCTTCGGTGGCCGCGACCACACGACCGTGATGCACGCGGTCGACAAGATCGCCCGTCTGATGCAGGAACGGCGCGCCATCTACGACCAGGTCCAGGAGCTGACCAGCCGGGTCCGGACGTCAGCCCGCACCCGGTGACGCGCTCATGCCGACGCCACGGCACGGCCCGCGCGACCACCTCTATCCCGCCGTGGACGGACGGTGTACAGACGGTGGATGGTGTGTGGACCAGACGACCGGTCAAGAGTTGCAACGGTGTGAGATGTGGACGGACAGCGTCCGTTCGCACAGGGGGTTCACAGGTGGTCCACCGCCCCGCATCCCTGTTGACCTGCACGGATGTCGGTCATCCACCGAGTCCACAGGCCCTACGACGACGATGAAACTGTAAGAACCACTCCTGGTTCGTGATCACGGGTGGGGAAACGCCCGCGTTGGATCGCCAGCGCGGACGTGGCGAGGGAGGCAACCGTGGAGCTACGCGCGGAGCGCACCGAGTTCACTGACGCGATCGCCTGGGCGACCCGGACCGTGGCTGCGCGGGCGACGCTGCCGGCCCTGGCCGGGGTCCTGCTCGACGCGCGCGATGGGCGGTTGACCTGCAGGGCGACCGACCTCGAGCTCGCCGCTGAGGTGTCGGTTCCCGTCCGCATCGACGAGCCCGGGATGGCGTTGCTTCCCGGACGGCTGTTGGGACAGCTCGTGAACAGGCTTCCCGACGCCCCCGTGGACATCAGCGGCGGCGGCGACCGGGTGACCCTGCGGTGTGGGCGGGCGACGTTCGGCGTCCGCGGCATGCCGACCGACGACTTCCCGCAGCTGCCGGAACCCGCGGAGGACGCCCCACGCGGGATCGTCAAGGCCGAACCGTTCGTGCGGATGGTGGGACAGGTGGCGCGCGCCGCTTCACCTGACGAGGCGCGACCCGTGTTGACCGGTGTGAAGCTGGAGGGCAGCGATGACCGCCTCACGGCCGCAGCGACGGACAGCTACCGGTTGGCCGTGCGTGAGGTGGCCTGGGATCGCGGAGTTGCGGCGGAGGCGCTGGTGCCGGCGCGGGCGCTGTCGGAGTCGTCGCGTGCCGCCTCCGAACGTGGAGCCGAGGTGACCATCGTCTTCGAGGAGGGGCAGGCGTCGTTCCTGTTCGGCGATCGACGGCTCACCACCCGCCTGATCGAAGGTAACTTCCCCGAGTACCGCCAGCTGCTCCCCACCGGGTACGAGACGCGGGTCACCGTCGACCGCGCGCTGCTGCACGACGCTCTCCAGCGTGTGGCGGTGGTGGCGCTGGGCCAGACCAACACGCCGGTGATGATGAGGTTCGAGGACGGCACGGTGGAGTTGAGCGCCGGTGCCCAGGAGGTCGGCGACGCCAGCGAGTCGCTGCCTGCCGAGGTGGACGGCCAGGGCCTGTCGATCGCGTTCAACCCGATGTTCCTCGTGGCGGGGATCGAGGCGGCCGGGACAGAGCAGGTCGTGATCGAGCTGCGTGACGGCTTGAAACCCGCGGTCGTCAAGCCACACAGCCAGGATGGGGGCGAGGAGTTCACCTACCTCCTGATGCCCGTCCGCACCAACAACTAGCGGTGTCGCCAGGCGCAGGCGGTCGTTCACGTGCCGCTTGCAGGCCGCCACCGACCTGCGCAGGCACACCGGACGCTGCTGGTCGTGCCTGCCCGTAGCATCTGTCGTCCAGCTGCAGGACGGGGACGGTGTGATCCTCCGACGACTCGAACTGGTCGACGTTCGGTCGTACGAGCAGCAGGACCTCACCTTCGAGCCGGGCGTGACCTTGCTGGTCGGTCCGAACGCGCACGGCAAGACCAACCTGCTGGAGGCTGCCCACAGGGTGGCGACGGGCAGCTCCCACCGCGTGGCGTCGGACCTACCGCTGGTGCGTCGCGACGCCGAAGCCGGGTACGTGCGGGTCGAGCTCGATACCGACGCGGGGCGACGTCGGAAGGTCGAGCTGGAGCTGCGGCCCGGCGCCGGGACACGGGCGCGGGTGGACGGGCAAGCAGTGCGTCAGACGTCCGACGCGGTCGGCGTGCTCAGGGTCGTGCTGTTCGCTCCGGAGGACCTGTCCATCGTGGCCGGTGATCCATCCGAGCGGCGGCGCTTCCTCGATGACGTCTTAGCCCAGCGACGCCCGGCGTACGCCGCGGCTCGTGCCGAGTACGACCGGGTGCTGCGTCAGCGCAACCGGTTGCTCAAGACGGCCGGTGGGCGCGGCGGCGATGTGGCTGCGACCCTGGAGGTGTGGACCGCTCAGCTCGCGGCTCACGCTGCGACGCTGACCGCCGCCCGCATCGCCGCGGTGCACGCTCTGGCCGGCCCCACCAGCGCGTTCTACGCCGAGCTCGCCGACCTGCCCGAACCGGTGACGCTGACCTACCGCAGTAGCTGCGGGTTGGTGGTGTCGGGGGATCCTGTCCGCGGCGTTCCGGACCGTGACGCCATCGCCGTGCAACTGCGGGCCGCGATGGCGGAGGTTGCCGACGACGAGCTCACCCGCGGTGTGACGCTGGTCGGTCCCCACCGCGACGACCTGGAACTGGGGGTGCGGGGCCTTCCCGCCCGCGGGTACGCCAGCCACGGTCAGCAGTGGACCTTGGCTCTGGCTCTGCGGCTGGCCACCTACGAGGTCCTGGCGGAGGTCGGCGACCACCCCGTCGTGCTCCTCGATGACGTGTTCGCTGAGCTCGACCAGGTTCGCCGCGCGCGGCTCGCCGCAGCGTGCCAGCGGTGGGACCAGGTGCTGGTCACCGCGGCGGTGGAGGACGACGTCCCCCTGCGTGGAGCGGTGGTCGACGTCGGGTTGGTCGACGGCCGCAGCACGGTGGCGGCACGGTGACGCACGACGAGGGGCAGGAATGGGTCTTCTGCGGTGACGACGCCTACCCGATCCGGAACCATCCTCGTCGCCTGAGCGACCTCGTCCGTGAGGCAGCGCGCGGCCGTCGGTGGCTGGGACGCCTGGAGGGTGCAGCCGTCTACAGCCGCTGGGATGAGCTGGTCGGACCCGAGCTGGCGCGCCGATGTGAGCCGGTTCGCCTGGCCGGAGGTGTGCTCACGGTCCGGGCCGAGACCTCCGCGTGGGCCACGCAGGTCGGCTACCTCGCCGGTGAGGTCGCGAGACGCGCCGAGGAGGTGTTGGGGCCGGGGCTGGTCGGTGACGTGAAGGTCGTCGTCGGTCCGCTTCAGGGTCTGGCTCGCCGTCCCGACGACAGCCGCTGATCGCTCGCGCGAACCGGCCGGATCGGCCCCTTCCTGGTAGGCTCGCACGAGCATTCAGGGCCGATCCGGGCCCGTCAGGATGTCCTCAAGCGACGCAGTACCGCCACCGTGGGCCGGCAGCGGCCGTGCCTCGGCCGCCTGCCAAGCGGCTGTGCACGACACGCCAGCGACGCGGTGTGCGAGGAGGATCACGGGTTGGCACAGCGCAGCGCGGCGGTTCCGGACGACCCGGCCGACCGCAGACCATCGTTGACCGCCTACACCGCCGAGCAGATCACCGTCCTGGAGGGGTTGGAGGCGGTCCGCAAGCGGCCCGGCATGTACGTGGGCACCACCGGACCGCGTGGCCTGCACCACCTGGTGTGGGAGGTCGTCGACAACGCCGTGGACGAGGCCCTGGCGGGCCGGTGCTCGGTGATCGAGGTCACGCTGCTGGCCGACGGGGGCGTACGCGTCCGCGACGACGGCTCGGGGATCCCCGTCGAGTTGCACCGCAAGGAGGGACGCTCGGCGCTCGAGGTCGTCATGACCGTCCTGCATGCCGGCGGGAAGTTCGACAAGCAGGCGTACGCCGTGTCAGGCGGTCTGCACGGGGTCGGGATTTCCGTGGTCAACGCCCTGTCACAGCGGTTGGTCGCCGAGATCCGTCGCGACGGCAAGCTGTGGCGGCAGGAGTACGTCCGCGGCATCCCCCAGGGACCGGTCGAGACGATCGGCGAGGCGACCGACACCGGCACGGCGATCAGTTTCTGGCCCGACCCCGACGTCTTCGAGACGACCGAGTTCTCCGCCGACACCATCGGCCGTCGGCTGCGTGACACCTCTTTCCTCACCGCCGGGCTGCGGATCGTGTTCACCGATCAACGCATCTCCGACACTCACCCGGAGCCCACGACCGAGGAGTTCCACGCACCTGGGGGTTTGAAGGACTTCGTCGATCACCTGCGCTCCACCAAGAAGAAGGACGGTCTGCACGACGTCATCCACTTCTGGGAGGAGGAGCAGGGTCCCAACGGCCTGCAGTCTGTTGAGGTGGCCGTGCAATGGATCGACGACTACAACGACTCGATCCTGTCGTTCTGCAACACCATCAACACCCACGAGGGGGGGACCCACGACGAGGGGTTCCGCACCGCGGTCACGTCCACGATCAACCGGTGGGCCAAGCAGCACAACGTGATCCGTGCCAAGGAGGTGGACTCTCTCACCGGCGACGACCTGCGTGAGGGCCTGGTCGCGATCGTGTCGGTGAAGGTCGGTGACCCGCAGTTCGAAGGGCAGACCAAGACCAAGCTCGGCAACACCGAGGTCCGCTCGTTCGTGCAGACCACCACCAACGCGGCGTTGGCTCGCTGGCTGGAGGAGCATCCCACCGAGGGCAGGCGGATCGTCGCCAAGGCCGAAGCCGCGGCACAGGGACGGATCGCCGCCCGCAAAGCCCGCGACCTCACCCGGCGCAAGAGCCTGCTGGAGTCCACGTCCCTGCCGGGGAAGCTGGCTGATTGCCAGTCGCGTGACCCGTCAGAGTCCGAGCTGTACATCGTCGAGGGGGACTCCGCTGGGGGGTCCGCCAAGCAGGCCCGCGACCGTCGAACCCAGGCCATCCTCCCGATCCGTGGGAAGATCCTCAACGTCGAGAAGGCGCGGCTGGCCAGGATCCTGAACAACAACGAGGTGCAGGCCCTGATCACCGCGATGGGGACGGGGATCGGTGACGACTTCGACCTGGCCAAGGCGCGGTACCACAAGCTGATCGTGATGGCCGACGCCGACGTTGACGGGGCGCACATCCGCACCCTGCTGCTGACCTTCATCTTCCGGCACATGAAGGAGCTGGTCGACGCGGGCTACGTCTACATCGCGCAGCCGCCGCTGTACCAGGTCAAGCATCCCAGCCGCCGCAACCAGGTGTTCTACGCCTACACCGACCGGGAGCAGGCCGAGCTCCTGGGGGAACTGCCCCAGGACGGCAAGGCCGACGTGCAGCGCTTCAAGGGCCTGGGGGAGATGGATCCCGAGCAGCTGTGGGAGACCACCATGGATCCCGCGCGGCGCACCTTGAAGCTGGTCACTCTCGAGGACGCCGCGGTCGCCGACGAGTTGTTCACCGTGCTGATGGGCGACGACGTCGAGCCGCGTCGTGCGTTCATCGAGACCAACGCCCGGTACGCCACGGTCGACGTCTGACCGACAGCCGTCCGCGAGCGGGAAGCCACCCATGTCCGACATGAACGGCCCCGGCGGGCCCCAGGGTCCCGAGGAGGGCCCCGCCAGCCCCGAGCTGCCCGACGGCGTCTCGCAGGGCGCACCGACCGACGGCCCGGCGCGCCCCGCTGACGCCGAGACCGCCGTCGACGCCGAGACCGCCGGCGGGGTGACGATCGCTGCCCGCGTCGAGCCGGTCGTGATCGAGGACGAGATGAAAGCCTCGTACCTCGACTACGCCATGTCGGTGATCGTGGGGCGCGCACTGCCCGACGTCCGCGACGGTCTCAAGCCCGTGCACCGGCGGATCCTGCACTCGATGAACGAGTCCGGACTGCGTCCCGACCGCCCCTACCGCAAGTGCGCGTCCGCGGTCGGGGAGGTCATGAAGAAGTACCACCCGCACGGTGACAGCGCGATCTACGACGCGCTCGTGCGGATGGGTCAGGAGTTCTCGATCCGCTACATGCTGATCGACGGGCACGGGAACTTCGGATCCGTGGACGGAGATCCCCCAGCAGCGATGCGCTACACCGAGGCCAGGCTGTCGCAGCTGGCCATGGAGCTGCTCCGCGACATCGACGAGGACACGGTCGACTTCGGGCCCAACTACGACGGGTACGAGCAGGAGCCGCAGGTGCTGCCGGCCCGCTTCCCGAACCTGCTGGCCAACGGCGCGACCGGGATCGCCGTCGGGATGGCCACCCACATCCCCCCGCACAACCTCGGCGAGGTGATCGACGCCACCATCGCGTTGATCAACGACCCGTCGCTGACGACCACGGACCTGATGGAGTACGTCCCGGCGCCGGACTTCCCCACCGGGGGGGTGATCCTGGGTCTCGACGGGGCGCGGGAGGCGTACACCACCGGGCGGGGATCGATCAAGGTGCGGGCGGTCGCCACCGTCGAGCCCGACGAGGCCGGAGGCGAGCGCATCGTCGTCACCGAGCTGCCGTACATGGTCAACAAGGCCAACCTGCTGCAGAAGATCGCTGCTCTGGTCACCAACCGAACCATCCCCGGGATCCGTGACTTGCGCGACGAGTCGTCGCGCGAGGGGATGCGGATCGTGATCGAGCTCAAGCGCGACGCGCAGGGCCAGGTCGTCCTCAACCAGCTGTACAAGCACACCCAGCTGCAGGACACCTTCGGGGCGAACGTGTTGGCGCTGGTGGACGGCGTCCCGCGGACGTTGACCCTCGATCAGATGCTGCGCCACTACATCGACCACCAGATCGACGTCATCACACGACGGACCCGCTACCGGCTGCGCAAGGCCGAGAGCCGTGCCCACGTGCTGGAAGGGCTGCTCGTGGCGCTGGATCACCTCGACGAGGTGATCGCGCTGATCCGCAGCTCCCCGTCGGCGGAGGAGGCGCGCAACGGGCTGATGGAGCGCTTGGACCTGTCCGACATCCAGGCACAGGCGGTCCTCGACATGCAGCTGCGGCGGCTGGCTGCCCTGGAAAGGCAGAAGATCACCGATGAGTACCGCGACCTGCAGCAGCTGATCGCGGACCTGCAGGCGATCCTCGCCGACCCGGCCCGGATCAGGCAGATCATCGTCGCCGAGCTCGGCGAGGTCCGTGCCCGCTTCGCCGACGAGCGGCGTAGCCGCATCGTCGAGGACCACACCGCCATGACGGTGGAGGACCTGATCAAGGACGAGGAGGTCGCCGTCACTCTCACCAAGGCCGGGTACATCAAGCGGATCCCCGTCGCCGCCTTCCGCACGCAACGGCGTGGCGGTCGTGGTGTCAGCGGGACCGACCTGCGCGAGGACGACATCGTCGGCGACCTGATCGTGTGCTCGACCCACGACTGGTTGCTGTTCTTCACGAACCAGGGCCGGGTGCACCGCATCAAGGCGTACCAGGTGCCCGAGCGGACCCGGACCGCACGGGGCGTGTACGTCGCGAACGTCCCGGGTCTGGCGTTCGAGCGCGACGAGCGCGTCGCAGCCGTCATCCGCCTGTCGGAGTTCCGCGACGACCAATACTTGGTGTTCGCCACCCGGCACGGGAAGGTCAAACGCACGCCGCTGTCCGAGTACGACTCGCCGCGGTCGGTCCTGATCGCGATCAACCTCGGCGACGAAGACGAACTCATCGGCGTCACGGTGACCGGCGGTGACGACCACCTGTTCATGATCTCCCGCCAGGGTCAGGCGATCCGCTTCCACGAGGAGGACGCCCGCCCGATGGGACGCAACGCCGGCGGGGTCATCGGGATGCGCCTGGAGGACGACGACGAGGTCCTCGCCCTGGCCAAGACCATGGAGGACGGCCAGCTGCTGGTCATCACCGAGGAGGGGTACGGCAAGCGCACCCCGCTCGAGCGTTACCCGCTGCAGAAGCGCGGCGGCAAGGGGGTCATCACCGCCAAGCTCACCGAGGAGCGCGGCGGGTTGGCTGGCGCCCTGATCGCCCCGTACGACGCAGAGATCTTCATGGTCACCGATACGGGCACGGTGATCAGGATGCGGGTCGCTGACGTGCGGCCCACCGGTCGGGCCACCCACGGCGTGCGGGTGATGCGGCCCGACGAGGGCGCCAAGGTGGCGTCGGTCGCCCGCGTCCTGGACAACGCCGATGACGAGGAGTGACCAGGGCGTGACCGCCTGTCCGGGCGCGGGTGGCGAGGACCGCCGGCGCTGGCACCTAGACTCGCGGCGACTTCGGGGCGAGGAGATGCGGTGGCCCGGCGGAAGATGACCGTGCGGCGGATCGACCCATGGTCGGTGCTGAAGTTCGGCGCGATCGTCAACGCGTGCATCCTGGTGATCGCCCTTCTCGGGTTCGGGTTGGTGTGGTTCCTCATCCGTCAGCTCGGGATCATCGAGCAGGCCTGTCAGCTCGCGACGGACGTCGGCTTCGAAGAGTGCGGCATCAATGGCGGGAACCTGTTCCGCATGCTGCTGCTGCTGGGGATCCTCGGTGTGATCATCGCAACCGGCCTGATGGTGCTGTTCACGTTCCTCTACAACCTCATCGCCGACCTGATCGGCGGGATCGAGCTATCCGTCTCCGTCCCGGGTGGGATGGGGGAGACGGTGACGTCACGTTCGGCTCCCGAGTCGCCGCCCGGCTGGCAGCATGCTGGCCAGCAACCGTCGCTGTGGCAGCAGGGGGCGGCCAGCCACTCATCGAGCACGGCCGGAGACACTCAGCGTTCCACCGCCGCGGCAGGTACGTCGTCTGGCGGTGGCGGCAGCACGTCGTCTGGCTCCGCCTCGATGCGAACGCGGGCACCGGCGACGAGGACAGGATCACCGAGCCGCGATCAGCAACCGATCGGTGCGCTGGGTGACACAACACCCGGGGCTTGGCCGTTGGAACGTGTGTCTGGCGGCGGATCCGGCGGGGACACCTCCGACGACTCGGCCGCGCCTGGCGGCTCGGAGTCCGACGACGACGGCGGCGACTCCCGCCGCAGCGACGAGTCGATATTCGGCGGCCGCGGTGGCGGCAGCTGACAGGGGTTCGCACCTGCCTCGGCGCCCCGGTACGCTCCGAGCCACTCCGGGGCAATAGCTCAGCATGGTTAGAGCGCACCCCTGATAAGGGTGAGGTCCCTGGTTCAAATCCAGGTTGCCCCACAGCCAACGTCCCCCCAGCTCAGGGCCGGTCCCGGCATGCTGAGACGTGTCGCCCGTCGCCTGTCACGGGTCGCTCGGGAGCCGGACGGCTGTGACATCGGTCACGGTGCGGTGCTGTCGGGTCGGGCGAACCCGTCCCCGTCGGTCGGGTCTGGCGGAGGGGCGTGGGGCAGTGTGATGATGAACGAGGCTCCGCGTGGCCGGTTGGGCTCGTACCGCACGCGTCCACCTTGGAGCGCCACGAGGCCCGCGACGATCTCCAGGCCCAGTCCAGTGCCCTGGCCGATGTCTGACGCCCTCGTGAACCGTTCGAACAGTCGAGGCACGAACTCATGCTCGACGCCTGGACCCTGATCACTGACGACCATCTCGACCAGTCCGTCGAGACGCCGGCAGGCGACCGTGACAGGAGGCTCGCCGTAGCGTTCGGCGTTGGTGAGCAAGTTGACGATGGCCTGACGCAGCAGGAACCCGTCGGCTTGGACCAGGAGGCCGTCCGGGCAGCGCACCTGGACAGCTGTGGTGACGGTCGGCACATCCGAAACCGCATCGCGGACCACCTTGGCCACGCTCGTGGCCTCCGTGTGCGCGCGGATGCTGCCCGCGTGGAGACGCGCGTCGATCAGGAAGTTCGTCGTGATCCGCTGCAGCGTCTCCAAGGCGCCTCGGACGGCGCGCAGCACCCGCTCTCTTTCTTCGTCGCTGATGTGGTCGGTGTTGAGCAGGAACTGCAGGTAGCCCGATGCCGTTGCCAGCGGGGCGGTCATCTCGTGGGCGGCGATGCGCAGGTAGCGCCGCTCGGCGTCGAGCGTGCGCCCTTCAGCGTCCTTGACCCGCTGTCTCTCGAACACTCGTCCGAGCTGGACGCCGACGTAACGCATGACCTCCAGGACGTCGCGGTCGGGTTCGACCGGGTCGCGTGAGTAGAACTCGAGGACGGCGACGCTCTCGTCCCCCACGAGCACCGGGATGATCATGGCGCCGCGCACACCGAGGTCGTCGGCCAGGCGCGCGCGCTGGAAGCCGCGCTCCGCCGTGACATCGACGAGCCAGGTCGGTTCGCGGCGAGTTGCGGTCGCCCGTAAGGGGCCGTGCTGCTCGCTGAGCTCGAAGGTCACCGTTCCCGTCACCTCCCGGAACACCGAGAACTCATCGGGATCCTCGAGGAACCAGATCTCCGTCGGCGTCAGACGATCGCCTGCGACCAGCATGGCGTGACCCACGGGCCAACCCATGGCGCCACACACGTGGCTGAGTCCCCGGTGGAGAGCCTCCGCGATATCGAGCGCCTCGTTGGCTACTACGGTGATGGCTTCGTACAGCCGCCGCACACCGATCGAGCCCACATCCTCCCCCACGGCTGGCCCCTCATCGCGCTACCGGCCATGCCACCACCGTATGCCGTTGGCGGGCTGGCGCTGGGCTGACTGGCCTGGCGGTTGCTACACACGACGGATGGCTGCGCTGGCCGCGGCGTTCCCCGGCTGATCGCCATCGCGGGCACCCGAGGGCCAACGGCCACGCTGCTACCGTCACCGGTCGGGGCGGCGGCCAGCGACGGAGAGGATCGGCTGATGTTGGGTCGGAACGACGACGACACCCTGCGAGACGAGGAGAGCTCCGGTGTCGGGAAAGGCAAGCTGTTCGCGCTCCTCCTCGCGGGGCTGGGCGCGTTGGGTTTCTTCCTCAAGCGCAAGCGCGAACGTGAGCTCGACGAAGCCCTGTGGGAGGAACCCGATGCGCTGTAACGACCTCGACGCCTGACGACAGCCTCCGCGTCCGATCGCGCGCCGCAGCGCGGTGGTCGCCCCGGCCCACGGTCGGTGCACCGCCCCGATCGACGCAACCGTCGTCGGTACGGTCGGGATACGCGGCTCATGGGAGCAGCATGATCCCCGTCCGGCGCCTCAACCACGCGGTGCTCTACGTCCGCGACGTGGAACGGTCGGCGGCGTTCTACGCGGAGGCGTTCGGATTCGAGACGGTCACGGTCGAGGCGGGGGGACGGGCGGTGTTCCTCCGCGCCCGCGGCACCGCCAACCATCACGACCTGGGGCTGTTCGAGGTCGGCGGCGACGCTCCGTCTCCACCCCGCGGGTCGGTCGGCCTGTACCACCTGGCGTGGGAGGTCGCCGACATCGAGGACCTCGCCGCCGCCCGTGACGACCTTGCCCGGCTCGGGGCGCTCGCCGGACAGAGCGACCACGGGGCGTCCAAGTCGGTGTACGGGCGCGACCCTGACGGCAACGAGTTCGAGATCATGTGGCTGGTTCCGCGGGAGGAGTGGGGGGAACTCGAGCGTCAGGCGCCGGTCGCGCCGCTGGACCTGGAACGTGAGCTGGCCCGGTACGGCACGAGGAGTGGAACGTGATCCGCATCCGCCGTGATCAGGAGATCCACAGCGAGGACGGCGGGTGGTTCCACGCCCGCTGGCACTTCTCGTTCAGCGACTACCGCGACCCGGACAACAACGGCCTCGGACCGCTGCGCGTCTTCAACGACGACCGTCTGGAGCCAGGCGCGGTGTGGCCGCTGCATCCGCACAAGGACGTGGAGGGGATCACCTACGTCGTCGAGGGGCTGTTCCGCCACGAGGACAGCCTCGGCAACGACGGCGTGCTCGAGCCTGGCGCCGTCCAGCGCATGACGCTGGGATCGGGCGCGTTCCACTCAGAGCAGAACGCCTCCGAGGACGAACCGATGCGGTTCATCCAGCTGTGGATCCTGCCCAACGAGGGCGGGTTGCCGCCCGAGAACGAGCAACGCCAGTACACCCAGGACGACCGCACGGATCGGCTGCTCAAGGTCCTGGGCCCCGAGGGCGGTGACGTCGTGAAGGTCCACCAGGACGCCGCCATGTACGTCGCTCGCCTGACGCCGGGCAAGCAGGTGGCCCACAAGTTCCAGGACGACCGCGGCGGGTACGTCTACCTGCTCTCCGGTGAGGCCTCGTTCGACGGGGAAGAGGTCACCACGGGCGACGCGGCCTACGTCATCGACGAGGACGAGCTCGTCATCAACGCTCGAGACACCAGCGAGCTGATCCTGGTCGACGTGCCGTTGGACTACGAACCCGTCGGTGTCTGGGCGCGATGAGTCGGTTGCCATCCGTGCGCAGCTGATCGCGCGCCTACGAGCGGGAC
>JALYHG010000200.1 GCA_030776725.1 Actinomycetota bacterium | reverse complement strand
GTCACGGCCAGGGCCTCATCCAGCTTGCGATCGAACTCCTCACTGTCGTAGAAGGTCGAGTTCGCACCGACCGGGGGGACGAAGTCCGGGTCGAGGACCAGCTGCAGGTAGCTCTGCGGGTGCGGGTAGTCCATCTGCCAACCCAGCCGGAACGGCCCGGTGACCTCCCGCTTGTCGAGCTTCCCCAGGTACTCGGACCACACGGCCAGCTGCTGGAAATCGATCTCCTGGATGCCGAGGGTGTCGCGCCACATGTTCGTGACCGCTTCGACCCAGGGCTCGTGCCCCGCGCCGGCGTTCACCCACACCACCAGCGGCACGGGCAGGGCGTCCACGCCTCCGGCAGCCTCGAAGCGCCGCTTGGCCTCTTCCGGATGGTGCGCCCAGTTCTCGCAGACATCCTCCTGGTAGCCGGGGATCACTGGCGGCACCAGCGCGTTCGCCGCTTGGCGCGATCCGTCGAAGATCCTCTCGGTGATCGCCTCACGGTCGATCGCCATGGACAGGGCCGCGCGCAGGTCGGCGTTCTGCAGGAAGCCGACGTAGGAGGGGAAGCCGATGTAGTTGACCCCGGATCCGGGGGACTCCCCGACGCGGTCGGGGATCTGCTGCTGCACCTCGCGGACCCGCTCGGGGGGGAGCTCGTCGACGACGTCCAGGTTGCCCGCCAGGAGGTCGTTCACCGCGGTGTTGATGTCGTCGTAGATGCGGAACTCGATCTCCTCCAGCAGGGGCTGGTCCTCGCCGGCGTAGTCGTCGAACCGTTCCACTCGGATCGACCGGTTGTGCTGCCATGGCTCGGCCATCCGGAACGGGCCGTTGCCGACCGGGTTCTCACGGAACGCGTCCGGGTCGGCGTAGAACGACGTGGGCAGCGGGGCGTACGCCACGTAGCCCAGACGCGTCGGGAAGAACGTCTCAGGCTGGGTCAGCGACACCCGGAAGGTCAGGTCGTCCACCACCTCCAAGCCAGCCAGATCCTGGGCCGTCGGCGGTTGGTTGTCACAGTCGGGCACCTGCTGTTCTTCGCCGTCCTCGGACGTTGTGGGCACCGTGCCGCACTGCACGGCGTCGAACCCGTCGATGCTGGCGAAGAAGCCCGAGTTCTGCATGGCGTTGGGGCCGTAGGCACCGTAGTTCCACGCCCGGACGAACGACTCGGCGGTCACATCGGTCCCGTCGTGGAACGTCCATCCGTCCTGGATCGTGATGGTGTAGGTCCGCCCTCCGTCTTCCGTGTCGATGGACTCCGCCACCTGGTTGATCGGTTCCGACGTGCGGTTGTCGTACTCCACCAGCGTGGCGTAGAGCGCGTCGAGGACCGCGGTTCCTTCCGACTCGTTGCTGTTCAGCGTGCGGAGGTCTTCGGGCTCCTTGATGACCGTCGAGATGCTCCCCCCTGCCGCCCCGGGTGTCCCGCCTGGCGGTGGCTCGTTCTCCTGGCGGTCGCAGCCCGAAGCGGCGATCGTCAGCGCGGCCGCAGCCGCCACCACCCGGGTGAGGTTCGGCCCGGATCGTCCCAACGAGTTCCTCCTGAGCGAGCGTGTCGGCAGGAGGACACCATCCCGGCGCGCACCGGACCCGTCACCCGCCCGCGGTCCTCGAGTGGCCACCGCCTACCACACCGGTCGGACCGTAACACGGACAGGAGGAGGGCTGGCCTCCAGACCAGCGTGGTCAGCTGCGCGCGGTCAGGTGCCCGCGCCGCGTCCGGCTCAGCCGCGGGACGCCGCGTCCCGGAGTGCCGCGACCCCGGGGAGCTCAGCGCCTTCCAAGAGCTGCAGCGCCGCACCGCCTCCGGTGGAGACGTGGTCGACGCGTTCGTCCAAGCCGAGCTCGCGCACCGCTGCGGCGCTGTCGCCGCCACCGACCACGCTGTACCCGCCCGCGTCGGCCATCGCCTCGGCGACCGTCCGCGTCCCCGCGGCGAAGCGTTCCCACTCGAACACGCCCATCGGCCCGTTCCAGAACGCCGCGCCGGCGCCGGCGATCGCCTCGGCGTAGCTCTCAGCGGAACGCGGGCCGATGTCCAAGCCGAGCTGGTCGGCCGGGATGTCCTTGGCGTCGACCGTGGTCGCTTCAGCGTCCTCGGCGAACTCGGGGGCCACCACCACGTCAACGGGCAGGTGCACGTCCACGCCGCGGTCCCGGGCGTCGCCGACCAACTCCCGCACGGTGTCGACCTGATCGTCCTCGACCCGTGACGCGCCGGTCTCGATGCCCTCCGCGCGCAGGAAGGTGAAACACATCGCCCCGCCGACCGCGAGCGCATCGACCCGCTGCAGGAGGTTGCGCAGGACCCCGAGCTTGTCTGAGACCTTGGCGCCGCCGAGCAGGGCCACGTACGGGCGGGGCGGATCCTGCAGCAGCCGGCCGAGCATCTCCAGCTCGCGGACCAGCAACCGCCCGGCGTAGGCGGGCAGGACGTTCGCGACGCCGGCCACCGAGGCGTGCGCGCGGTGCGCCGCACCGAACGCATCGCTGACGTAGACGTCGCCGAACCACGACAGCGCCGTGACGAACCGCTCGTCGTTGGCCCTCTCACCGGGATCGAACCGCAGGTTCTCCAGGAGTGCGATCTCGCCCGGGGCCAGCGCCCCGGTTGCGTCGCGGGCCCGTTCCCCGACGACGTCCCCCGAGAAGTGCACCTCCTGCCCGAGGACCTCACCGAGCCGCTCCGCGACGGGCCGGAGCGAGAGAGCATCGTCGGGTTCGCCGCCGGGGCGGCCCAGGTGCGAGCAGAGCGTCACCTTCGCCCCGGCGTCGAGGAGATCGCGGAGCGTGGGGACCGCCGCGTGGATGCGCAGGTCATCGGCGACGGTGCTGTCTTCGAGCGGCACGTTCAGGTCGGCGCGGACCAGAACCCGCCGCCCGGAGGCGTCCAGGTCGTCGAGCGTGGCGATGCCGTCGAGAACGCCCACCTACAGCTTCTCGCCGACGAACTCGACCAGCTCGACCATACGGTTGCTGAACCCCCACTCGTTGTCGTACCAGCCGAACACCTTGATCAGGTTCCCGTTGGTCAACGTGCTGCGCCCATCGACGATGACCGAGTGCGGGTTGCCGACGATGTCGGCCGACACGATCGGCTCCTCGGTGTAGTCCACGATCCCGTTGAGGTCGTCGGCGGCAGCCTTCTGGTACGCCTCGTTGACCTCGTCGACCGTGACCTCACGCCCGGCGACGACCACCAGATCGGTGATCGACCCGACCGGGACTGGGACCCGCAGAGCCATGCCGTCCATGCGGCCCTTCAGTTCGGGCAGGGCCACCCCCGACGCCTTCGCCGCCCCGGTGGTGGTCGGGATGATCGACAGCGCCGCGGCGCGCATCCGGCGCGGATCCTTGTGCGGCATGTCCTGCAGGGACTGGTCGTTGGTGTAGGCGTGCACGGTCGTCATGAACCCGCGCTCGATCTCGAAGTTATCGTGCAGGACCTTGGCGAGCGGAACCACACAGTTGGTGGTGCAGGATGCGTTCGAGATGACGTGGTGGTTGTCGGGGTCGTAGCTGTCCTGGTTGGCGCCGAGAACGATCGTGATGTCCTCGTTCTTCGCCGGGGCGGAGATCACCACCTTCTTGGCGCCGTGTTCGAGGTGCTGCGACGCCTTCTCACGGTTGGTGAACAGCCCGGTGGACTCGACCACGACGTCGGCACCCAGGTCGTCCCACGGGATGTTCCCGGGGTCGCGTTCGGACAGGACCTGCATCTCGTCGCCGTCGACGCGGAGCCCGTCCTGGGTGACCTCGACCTCGCCGGGGAACCGCCCGAAGACGCTGTCGTGACGCAGCAGCAACGCCAGGGACTCGGAGTCGGTGAGGTCGTTGATCCCCACGAAGTCGAGATCGGATCCGCGTTCCTTCGCAGCCCGGAAGAACATCCGACCGATGCGGCCGAACCCGTTGATACCGACCCGGATCGCCATGACGAGCCTCCCTGAAGTTGTCGTTGGGGCGTCGTATCGAGGCTAGTCAGCCAGCTGAGGGCGGACCATGCCCGCCCGTCCGGCCCATCGAACCTGCTCCGCCGCTCAACGTCCGATCGGCAGGGGCCACGGGGCGCAGCGATGCGCGTGCGCGGCCGCCGATCAGGCTGCACGGATGGCAGCCGGGACCGTCGTTCACCCCAACGCGGCCCGCCCGGGACGCAGCACGCGGCCCAGCGCGACGGCGAGCTTGACCGGCTCGTGCCCGCCACGGGGATCGAGGACGTCAGCGACGACGACCTGAGAGGTGAACCGCGTGAGGGCGGCCTCGTCGACCGTCAGCGGGCGTCCGTCCGTCACGGGTCGGCCGCGGTGCGCGACGATCGCCGACAGCCGGATCCCCGCGGCGTGGTCGATCAGGGCGTCGACGTGAGCCGGCAGGTCGAGGCCTTCGGTCTCCCCGGGCTGCTCACGCAGGTTCGCCACCAGGACCACGGGGCAGGTCGCTGCCCGGACCGCTTCGGCGATCCCAGGGACGAGGAGGTTCGGGATGATGCTGGTGAAGAGCGACCCGGGGCCGAGCACCACCAGGTCCGCGCGGCGGATCGCCTCGACGGCGGCGGGCGTCGCCGGTGGCGCGGCCGGTTCCAACCACACCTGCCGGATGCGCTGCGACCTGGCCACCGCGACCTGCCCCGCGATCTCCTCGTCGCCTGCGCGCGCGGACAGCTGCACCGGGTGGGTGGTGCACGGAAGGACCCGGCCACGGGCGTCCAGGACCGCTGCGACGTAGTCCAGAGCGGCGACGATGTCGCCGCTGTTCAGGTCGGTGGTGGC
Organism: Actinomycetota bacterium; assembly: GCA_030776725.1. Classification (NCBI taxonomy): domain Bacteria; kingdom Bacillati; phylum Actinomycetota; species Actinomycetota bacterium. The sequence continues at coordinate 26,503 of JALYHG010000200.1, read as the reverse complement.
GACGATCACCAGGTTGCCGAGGCTGTGCCCCCCGAGCTCCCCGGACGCGAAGCGGTACTGCATCAGCCGGACCAGGTCGCGGCGGGGGCTGAGCGCGGTCAGCGCCATCCGCAGGTCGCCGGGAGGGATGACCCCGAGCAGCTCCCGGAGCCGGCCGGACGACCCACCATCGTCCGCGGTGGTCACGACCGCGGTCACGTGGTCCACCACGTGGGTCAGCGCCTGCAGGCAGCGGCTCAGACCGTGGCCCCCGCCGATGGCCACCGCCCGGCTCCCGTCCCCCGGGCCGCGCCCCACCGCCCCGGCGCTGTACCCGTCCCCGTCGCGCCCCGCGGGCCCCGTCACTCGTGCTCCACGTCGCGGTGGTCGACGTGCACGGGCAGATCGGTGGTCTCACCCAGGTACCTCGCGACCTCCTCGGCGATCGCCACGGACCGGTGGCGCCCACCGGTGCAACCGATCGCGATGGTCAGGTACCGCTTCCCCTCGGCCACGTAGCCGGGGACGACCGTGTCGAGCAGGTCCCGGAACCGGTCGAGGAACGGCGCCGTGTCCGGCTGGTCGAGGACGTACCGCATCACCGGCTCGTCGCGTCCCGTGTAGGGCCGTAGGTCGTCTACCCAGTGCGGGTTGGGCAGGAACCGCACGTCCATGACCAGGTCGGCGTCGCGCGGTAGCCCGTGCTTGTACCCGAACGAGACCAGGTTCACGCGCATGGTCGCCTGTCCGGGTGAGCCGAAGGACTCGACCAGGCGGTCGCGGAGCGCGTGCACGTTGAGGTCGCTGGTGTCGACCACGAGGTCGGCCTCACCGCGGAGATCCTCGAGCACCGCACGTTCGCGTTGGATCCCCTCCACGACCCCCTCCGCCCCGCCGGACTCACCCAGGGGGTGACGACGACGCGACGCCTCGAACCGCCGCACCAGGGTGTCGTCGTCCGCCTCGAGGAACAGCACACGCACGTCGCGGTGCGCGGTCCGCAGAGCCTGGATCTCCTCCTGTAGCTCGCCGAAGAACTCCCGGCCGCGGACGTCAGCGACGACGGCCAGCCTATCCACGCTGCTCCGGGGCATGGCGGCCAGGCCGACGACCTGCCCGATCAGGGTGGGAGGCAGGTTGTCGATCACGTAGAAGCCGAGGTCCTCGAGGACCTTCGCCGCCTCGGTTCGTCCGGCGCCCGACATCCCGGTGATGACCACGAGCTCGGCAGCGCCGTCCACGTTCACAGCCGCGCCTCCGGCTCGTGATCAGACGGCAGGCCGCGCCGCAACGTCACGGTGAAGAACATCACCAGCAGGACACGCAGGTAGTGGTAGACGAGCTTGAGGTTGCGGGTCGAAGGACGGCCGGCGACCCGGTCGCGCATCGGAGTGGGAACCTCGTCGACGCGCAGACCAGCGTAGATGGCGAGCAGGATGGCTTCGACCGAATCCATGTACTCGGCAGGGTACGCGCGCGAGAACAGCTCGAGAGCGCGGGGGCCGAAAGCCCGGAACCCCGACGACGTATCCGTGAAGCGGCGTCCGACCGCGAGCTGGATGAAGATCCGGAGCAGCTCCATGGCCCCGCCACGGAAGAAGCCGACGTCGTAGTCGCGTTCGGTCGCCCGGAAGCGGCTGCCGATCACCATGTCAGCGCCGTCGTCGAGCGCCTCGTACAGCCGCTCGATCGCCTCCGCGTCGTGCTGGCCGTCCGCATCGAACTGGACGACCCGCGGGTAGCCGTGCCGGACGGCGTACTGGAAGCCCGTGCGCAGCGCCGCTCCGATACCGAGGTTGAACGGGAGGGTCGCGACCAGCACCCCGGCGTCGCGGGCCACCGCGCTGGTGGCGTCCGTGGAGCCGTCGTCGACGACCAGCACGTCCTCGGCGGTAACGGTGCGCCGCAGCTCGGACAGGACGCCCGGTAGCGCGGCCTCCTCGTTGTACGCCGGGATCACGACGAGAGTAGGGGGGCGCTGCTTCACTGCCGCCACCATACGTCGCCTCTCACAGCAGTCGACGGACCAGCTCCCAGTAGGCAGCGAGGATCCGGCCGAACACCACGCCGGGGCGGGACAGGTCCACGTTCCGAGGCGCGAAACCGCCCTCGAGGAGCCACGCCAGGTCGCGGTCCGCGACACGTCGCTCGTCGCGGAGCTGTGCGCGGCGCTGGCGGACGTGGTGCACGTGGCGCAGGATCCATCCCCATCCGCGGATCTTCGCCGACCACCATCCCTGTTCCACGCTGACCGCGAGCATCGCGGCTTCCACGGCCAGCAGCGCCGGGATGATCAGCGCGAGAGTCCGGGCCTCGAAGACGGTCAGGACGAACAGCAGCCGGTTGCGCTCGAGCAGCTCGTACTTGCGCGGGTTGCGGGCGAAGTCGTAATGGTGGATCACCACCGCGTCGGGGACGTAGACCACACGACGCCCGCGCCGCCAGCACCGCCAGCTCAGCTCCACGTCCTCGTGGTACGCGAAGTAGGCCGAGTCGAACCCACCGAGCTCCTCCCAGAGGCGACGCCGGATCGCGAACCCCGCCCCGCTGGCCCCGGCGACGTCACGTTCCTCGGGGTGGGCATCGGCCAGGTCGCCGAAGGCACCTGCCCAGCTCAACCCGACGTAGCTGATCGGATTGCCCGCCGAGTTGAGCCGGTCGGGGCGGTCGGCCAGCCGGATGTTCCCCGACGCGATCCCGACCCCGCGACGGCACGCGACCGCCGCGAGACGCGCGAGCGCATCCGGTTCGACCACGGCGTCGGAGTTGACGAACGCCAGCACCTGGCCTCGGGCTGGCGCCGCCCCGGCGTTGCAGCCACCGGCGAAACCCAGGTTCGTCCCCGGCCGGAGCAACATCACGCCCGGCCTGTGCGCCACCGCCTCCACCGCTTCACGGCTGGTACAGCCGTTGTCGACCACCACCACGTCGACGGTGACACCGCGCGACGCCAGCAGCGCCTCGACGCACACCTCGAGCCAGGGCTCGTCGCCGTAGGCCAGGACGATCGCGGTGACGGTGATCACGGCTCGGCCGGGAACGGGCCGGCGGACGGCTGTTCGGCGGGGAAGCGGTGACGTGCCGCCCGGACCGTGACGACCGTCAGCCACGCCATCGCTGCGAGCGCCAGCCCGGTGCCGGCCACGAACCCGATCTCCAGCCGCAACAGGAGCAACTCGGACGCCACCGCCGCGACGACCGTGAAGCCCGCCACGCCTGCGAGCCACGCAGCGACGACGCGGGCGTGCGCGTCCAGGGCGATCAGCGCCTGCGCGAGGGCGAGCGCCACCATGTACATGGCGGCGCCCAAGGCCAGCATCCCCAGGTCGGCCCGCGCCAGGTCGTAGGCGGGGCCGAACAGCAGCCGCAGCGCCCAGGGACCCACCGCGAAGGCGCCGGCCACGGCCAGCAACCCGATCCCCGCCACGGCAACCAGCAGACGCCACAAGCCGCTGCGGAACTCGTCGTGGAGCCCGGCACCGGCGAGGGTGGCGAGCTTCGGGAGGAGCGCGACCTGGATGGCAGCGAACAGGAACAGCGGGACCCGGGCGAGGATCACCCCAGAGATGAACCGTCCCGCCACCGCCTCCTCTCCCGGCGCGGCCAGGAGAACCGCCGCGATCTGGGGCCCGTTGACGAGGAGCTGTGCGAGGACCTGCGCGCTCAGCAGCCAACCCAGGGCAGCGGACAGCTCTCGCCACTGCGCCTCGGGACCGTCGCCCGTCAGCTGCCGCGGGGCGCGGGCTGCCACGGCGGCCGCGACCAGGGGCGGCAGACCCAGGGCCACGCCGTAGGGGCCGACGACCTGTACGCCCAGGACGGCCAACGCCAGCGCGAGTCCGAAGCGGACCGTGCCTTCGGTCGCCAGCACGACCCCGTACCGGCCGAACCGGTCCGCCCCTGACAGGGCGCCGCGCACCAGGTGCTCCCAGGCGTACCCGGCGATGCCCAGCCCCAGACCGACGAGCAGGAGCGGCTCGCCGGCGAAGAGGGCGTCGAGGAGCGGGGCGCGGGCGAGCACCGCTGCCGCCAGCACGATGGCGGCGGCGGTCGCTGCCACCATGCCGGCTCTGCGCACGACGGGTCGGCCGCCCACGCCCTGCGCACGACGGCTGGCGAGAGCCCGGGCGACCTCCTGCTCGATCGGGAGGAACACCCCGGGCCCACCGGTGAACACCACCGCCCATAGCGCAGACAGCGGTGCGAACACCGCTGGTCCCAACACCCGGCCGGAGATGACCAGGAACCCGTACGAGGTCAGGCCCAGGACCACCAGGCCCGCGCCGATCGCGACCGCGCCCTCGGGGAGCGGGTTACGGGCGCGGACGCGCTCGAGCAGGTCCTGCGCCACGCGGTCAGCCGGCGTCGTTCGGTCGTCGCCCGGCGAGGTCGCCCTCCGCCCGGAGCAACGCCAGTTCCTCCGCCAGCTTCCGGGTGCGTTCCTCCAGCCGGGACAGCTCCCACGACACGTGGACGGCCACGAGGAGCAACAGGGTGATCGCGGCGAGGAACAGCGTCGCGGGGCCGTAGTCGATCCCCAACCACAGCGACACTCGGTCGAGGATCGCTGGGGAGATCGCCAGCGCGACCATGACGAGACCGACCGACAGCCACAAGAAGGCGTACTTGGCCCGCAGCTGCCGGCGTCGCACCAGCCGGAGGATCATGGCCAAGCTGCCCAGCGTGATCAGCGACACCAGGACGTGCGCCCCCGCGCTCATACCGTGGCCTCCTCGCCGTCGGCGCCTACGAGGTGGGCTTTGACCGCGGTCGCGATCGTACGGGACACCCCCGGCGTCTCCATCAGATCCTCGACGCTGGCGTGTCGTAGCGCCCTGACGCTCCCGAAGCGCCGGAGGAGGGCACGGCGGCGGGCTGGCCCAACGCCGGGGACCGCGTCCAGCTCCGAGGTGGTGACGGTCCGCCGGCGCCGGATCCGGTGGTAGCTCACTGCGAACCGGTGCGCCTCGTCGCGGACGCGCTGCAACAGGAACAGCGCCGGGCTGCCTCTCGGCACGACGATCGGCTGGTGGTCGCCGGGGACGTAGAGCTCCTCGTACCGCTTGGCCAACGCCGCGACCTCGATCCGCTGCTCGATCCCCAGGTCGCGCAGGGCGGCCAACGCCGCGTTCAGCTGCCCGGGGCCACCATCGACCAACACGAGGTTGGGCGGGTACGCGAACCGCTTGGGAGCGTCCGCCGACGCGGCCTCATCCTCCAAGAGCCGCGCGAACCGACGTCGGATCACCTCCCGCATCGCGGCGTAGTCGTCGTTGCGGTCGGCACCCACCTTGAAGCGGCGGTACTCGGACTTCCTCGGCAGGCCGTCCTCGAACACCACCATCGAGCCGACCACTTCCGTGCCACCGAGGTGCGAGATGTCGAACGCCTCGATCCGCAACGGAGCGTCGCCCAGCCCGAGCGTCGCCTGCAGGTCGCGGAGCGCCTGGGACCGCGCGTTGAAGTCCTGGGCACGCTTGAGCTTGTGCCGCTGGAACGCTTCCCGCGCGTTGTCGCGGACCGTCTCGAGCAAGGCCCGCTTCTCGCCGCGGCGCGGCACATGGAAGCCGACCTTGCTGCCACGGAGCTCACCGAGGAGCGCGCCGACCGCGTCCTGGTCGGCTGGTCGGGTCGGCACGAGCACGAGCGGGGGGACGTCGTCGCGGCGCTCCTCGTACAGCTCCAGGAGGAACGACGTCAGCAGCTCCGCGGTGTCGAGCTGCTCGACCTTGTCCACGGTCCAGCCCTTCCGGCCGACCACGCGCCCACGCCGCACGAAGAAGACCTGCACCGCAGCCTCGAGGTCATCCTCGATCAGGTCGACCGCGTCGAAGTCCTCCCGGCGGCTCGACACCATCTGTTGTTTGGCTAGGACGGTCCGGGCCGCCATCAGCTGGTCGCGGAGGCGTGCCGCGGCTTCGAAGTTCAGCTCGTCGGCGGCGGTGCGCATCTCGCGCTCGATCCGCGCGAGCGTCTGGTCGCTGTCTCCGTCGAGGAACGCCGCGAGCTGACCGACCAGCCGTCGGTGCTCTTCCACGCCGATGTGACCCACGCAGGGAGCCGCGCACCGGCCGATGTGGTAGTAGAGACAGGGCCGGCCGCTGCGCTGAGCACGGTCGTAGACGCCTTGCGAGCAGGAACGCACCGGGAAGACCCGCAGCAGCAGGTCGAGGGTCTCGCGGATCGCGTAGGCGTGTGCGTACGGGCCGAACCGGCGGTCGCGCGGGTTGCGGGGGTTGCGCAGCACCCGGGCGCGTGGCACCTCCTCAGACGTGGTCAGGGCCAGGTAGGGGTAGCTCTTGTCGTCGCGGTACCGGACGTTGTAGCGGGGACGGTGCTCCTTGATCAGGTTGTACTCGAGGTGCAGCGCCTCGACCTCGTTGTCCACGACGATCCAGTCGACGCTGCGGGCGGCTTCGAGCATCGCCTGGGTCCGTGCTGCTATCTGCTGCCACGACTGGAAGTAGCTGGCGAGGCGCTGCCGAAGCGACTTCGCCTTCCCGACGTAGATCACACGGCCGTGGTCGTCGCGGAACAGGTAACAGCCCGCCGCATCGGGGATGGCGCCGGGCTCGGGGCGGAACGCCAGAGCAGGGTTGTCCACGCGCTCGAAGATACGCTGCGCCGCCGTGGACCGCTCCCGTGCCGCCGCCTGCCTGCACGCGGCGGTCCTCCTGGTGGCGGTTCCGGCGCTGCTGTGGGTCAACCGGCACCAGTGGTTCGTCGCCGACGAGTGGGACTTCCTGGTCGACCGCCGAGCCGACTCGCTCGATAGCCTCCTGCAGCCCCACAACGAGCACTGGTCGACGCTGCCCATCCTGGTGTACCGGGCGTTGATCGCGACGGTCGGGCTGCGGTCGTACCTGCCGTACGTCACGATCGCGTTGCTGACCCACCTGGTGGCGGCTCACCTGCTGTGGCGCATCATGCGACGCACCGGGACCGACCCGTGGATCGCCGCAGGGTTGGCAGCTGTGTTCACCGTCCTGGGTGCCGGCCACGACAACCTGCTGTGGGCGTTCCAGCTGGGTTTCAACGCCGCGCTGGCGTTGGGGCTGCTGGCCATCATCCTCGTCGCCGACGACCGGGGACGCCGCCACATGGCTGCCGCGGTCACGGCGGTCGTCTCGCTCCTCACCTCAGGCGTCGCGGTCGTGATGGTCGGGGTCGCGGGGCTGGCTGCGGCGCTGCGCGGCCGGGTGCGCACGGCTGCGTTGGTGGTCACCCCGGCCGCGGTGGTGTACGTCGTCTGGCTGGCCGGGTACGGGCAGCAGGGTCTCGGCTCGCACGCACACATCGCGCAGCGCTCGATCGGCGGGGTCGCCCGGTACGTCTGGGTCGGGATGGCCGGGACCGCCGAGGAGGTCACGGGGCTGCACGGTTGGGGCGGACTGGTGCTGCTCGTCACGGCGGTCCTGGCCGCGTACACCGCGCGACGCCGGGCCGCGTCGTGGGCGGTACCCGTGGCCATGGTGGTGGGGGTGATGACGCTGTTCGCGCTGATCGGCGTCGGGCGGACCGGCGCCGGGCTGTCATTGGCCCGCTCCCCGCGCTACGTGCACGTGGCCACCGGCCTGCTGCTACCGCTGGCCGGGCTGGCGCTGACCGGCCCAGCCGCCGGGAGTTCCACACGGCGGGTCGTGGTCATGGTGCTGCTCGCGGCGCTCACCTGGCGGAACTGGTCCCTGCTGGTCGACGCCGCCCGTATCACCGGGGAGGACGAGCAGCACCTGAAGGCCCACATCCTCGCCGCAGCCGAGCTGGTCGAGTCCGGCGCCCCGCTGGTTTCCGCCCAGGTCGCCTCTGGCCTCCCCAACCTGCAGGTCCCCGAGTTGGGTGCTCTGGCCGCACGCGGGGCGCTCCCGGAGCCCGATCGGCTCAGCCGCGTCGCTCGGCTGGAAGCCGCGGCCCACCTGCAGATGGACCTCACCGAAACCCCGGTGCACCCCCCAGCCCGCCCGCCCTCCGTCGAGGTGACCGGGGTGTCGTTCGGGACCGTCCCGCCGGTCCGGGGCGGCTGCATGACCTTCGCCGCCGGTCACCACACGCAGATCGCGTTGACCTTCCCGGGCCCGGCCACGGTGCGGCTACGGACCAGCCACCCGGGCGACCTCGTCGCCTACCTCGCCGATGCCGACGGCCACGGGGTCCGCCGGCCACGCGTCTGGCCCTTCCCGGAGGACACGCCGCACTTCCTCACGGTCACCCGCCCCGACTCGACGGTCTTCCTCGAGGTCCCGGCCGCGGACCGGGTCCAGGTCTGCGGCGTCGCGCCGTGAGGTGGCCCATGCCGCGGTGGCACGTCGCCGTCATGCTCGCCATCGTGCTGGTCGGCCTGGTCCGCGGGTTGTTCTGGGTGACGGTCGTGGAGATCACCAGCCCGATCGACGAGGCGCAGCACATCGATTACGTCATCTCGCTGGCCACCCGGGGCCGGCCACCGATCGTGGGGGCCGACACCCTGCACCCGGATCTACTCCGCCTGCTGAAATCAGCTCCGACGTGGACGGTCGGCCGGATCCCGGTCTCGGTCGAGGAGCCGGCCGGTTGGGCGGCGGTCGCACAGTCCTACGAGGGGGTGCAGCCCCCGCTGTACTACGCCGTCCTGACACCGGTGTACCTCGCGCTCCGTGACGCCGGGATCGCACCGGTGGTCTTCGCGCTCCGTCTCGCCTCGCTGGTGCTGGCACTGATCGCCGTCCCCCTCACCTACGTCCTCGCCCGCGAGCTCTTCCCGGAGCGCCCCGAGGTGTGGCTCGGTGGCCCGCTGCTGCTCGTCTTCGTGCAGGGGTTCAACGCCAACCTCGCCACCGTCAACAACGACGCGCTGATCGTCCCGCTCGGTGCCGCCACGCTCATCCCGGTCGCCCGCGCCATCCGCCGTGGCATCACCTGGCGGCAGGCGCTCGCCACGGGGACGTTGTTCGGTCTGGGGTTGCTGACCAAGGCCACGGCGGTGGGGCTGGCTGTGGTCGTGGCGCTCGGTGCGCTGATCGTGGCCGTGCGCCAACGTCCGCCGGTGCGCATGCTGGTCGGCTGGCCCGCCGCCGCGGGGGGGATCGCCGCCGTCCTGATCGCCCCCTGGGTCGTGTGGAACCTGATCGTCTACGGCGCGACCAGCGGCGCCGTGCAGGCCCACGCGATCACCGGCGCGTTGCAGGTCAGCGCGCCCGTGACCACCCTGGCCGGTCTGGCCAAGCACGTCGAGGCCGCGTCGCTCGGCTTCTGGGACATGCAGCTCCTCGCCCCGGCGTGGAACGCCTACACGCTGCGGTGGACGGCGGTGTTCCTCGCCGCGGTGGCCGGCGGCCTCACGGTCACGCTGATCCGCGGCCGGCGGCGGGAGGCCGCCCGCCTGGGATGGCTCGCGGTCGCCACGCCAGCGGCGTTCCTCGGGATGCTCGCCGTCATCGTCGCCGCGTTCGGTGGGGTCGGGTTGATGGTGGGCCGACACCTGTACGGGGCGCTGTGCGCTGCGGTGCTGGCGGTGGCCGGCGGCGTCGGACTCGCTCTGCCGGCGCGCTGGGCGGCGGTGACGCTGCTCGGGGTCGTCGCGTTCGTCACCGGGGCGGAGCCGACCAGCGTGCACCGCTACCTCGACGCAACGTACGTCCGTGGTGTGGTCGCGCCCGATCTCGCCCCGGTGGTCGATCAGACCTGGAACGACGAGTGGATCCCCGGTGAACCGATCCGGCTGTCGGCGCCCTGCCGGTCACCGGCGTTCACGCTGACGTTCGAGGAGCGCAACCCCACCGTCCTCACGGTGGCGGGCGGGGGGTCCGCGCGACGCGTCGAGGAGGTGCGGCACCCGATCGGTTTCACGATCTCGCGGTACCGCTTGGACGCTCCGGCCACCGACGCCATCATCGAGGTCCCGCCGTGGGCGCACCTGGGCTGGTCGCGGGGCGATCGCACGCCGCACCTGGAGATGGTCCACCGCGGCGGCGACCCGGTGGGCCAGATCCTGTGTCCCGTGGACGACCCCGGACCGGTGCGCTTCGAGCAGACCTTCGACCGCTACCACCCCGACGCGATCGACTACGGCCCGGTGCGCGCCTGGCCGCTGCTGTGGGTATGGGCGACGCGCGCGGCGGCTGTCGGCGCGCTGCTGGGTGCGCTGGTCCGGGCGGGGCGCCGCCGCAGGTCGGGATCGGCTACGTGAGCAGGTCGCGGAGGAACTTCCCCGTGTAGGACGCGGACTCGGCCGCGACGTCCTCGGGGGTTCCGGCGACGACCACGTTCCCGCCGCCGAGACCACCCTCAGGTCCCAGGTCGATGATGTGATCGGCCGTCTTGATCACGTCGAGGTTGTGCTCGATCACGATCACGGTGTTGCCCTTGTCGACCAGCCGGTGCAGGACGTCGAGCAGCCGCGCGACGTCGGCGAAGTGCAGCCCGGTGGTGGGCTCGTCGAGGATGTACACGGTCTGGCCGGTTGCACGTTTCTTCAGCTCCGAGGCCAGCTTGACGCGCTGGGCCTCACCGCCCGACAGCGTCGTGGCGGGCTGACCGAGGCGGATGTAGCCCAGGCCCACATCCGTCAGCGTCTGCAGGTGCGCCGCGATCGCCGGGATCGGCTCGAAGAATCCCAGCGCCGTCTCGACCGTCATGTCGAGCACCTCGGCGATGGTGCGGCCCTTGTAGTGCACCTCGAGGGTCTCGCGGTTGTAGCGACGACCGCGGCAGACCTCGCACGGGACGTACACGTCGGGCAGGAAGTGCATCTCGATCTTGATCGTCCCGTCACCGCGGCACGCTTCGCAGCGTCCCCCTTTGACGTTGAAGGAGAACCGGCCGGGCTTGTAGCCACGCAGCTTCGCCTCCCGCGTCGCTGCGAACAGCTTCCGGACGTGATCGAACACGCCGGTGTAGGTGGCCGGGTTCGAGCGTGGCGTCCGTCCGATCGGTGACTGGTCGACGACCACGACCTTGTCCACGCGGTCGAGACCGGTCACGCGGCGGTGACGACCGGGAGCGTCCCGCGACGCGTAGACGTGTCGCATCAGCACCCGGGCGAGGATGTCGTTCACGAGCGTGGACTTCCCGGATCCCGACACGCCGGTGACGCAGGTGAAGGTGCCCAGCGGGAACGACACGTCGATGTCGTGGAGGTTGTGTTCGCTGGCTCCGACCACCGTCACTGCCCGGTCGTGGTGGACGCGGCGGCGCTGGGTCGGGGTGGCGATCGACAGCTGACCAGACAGGTACCGCCCCGTGATCGACCCGTCGTGCCGCAGCAACTCGGCCAGCGTCCCGGAGTAAACGATCTCGCCGCCGTGTTCGCCGGCGCCCGGACCGATGTCGACGATGTGGTCGGCGGCCTCGATGGTGGCCTCGTCGTGCTCGACGACGATCAGCGTGTTCCCCAGGTCGCGCAGGCGGAGCAGCGTCTCGATCAGGCGGGCGTTGTCGCGCTGGTGCAGCCCGATCGATGGTTCGTCCAGGACGTACAGGACGCCGACCAGACCGGCGCCGATCTGTGTCGCCAGTCGGATCCGCTGCGCCTCTCCACCCGACAGCGATCCGGCGGGACGGTCGAGGGTCAGGTACTCCAGGCCGACGTCGAGGAGGAACCGCAGCCGCGCCCGGATCTCCTTCAGGACCCGAGCGGCGATCAGCTGCTGCCGCTCGGTCAGCTTGAGGTCAGCGACGAACTCGTCGGCTTCAGCGACCGACAGCGCGGCGAGTTCGGCGATCCCGATCCCGGAGACGGTCACCGCCAGCGCGAGCGGCTTCAGGCGCTGCCCGTGACACGCGGGGCAGGCGACCTCACGCATGTACTGCTCGACCTGTCCGCGGACGTAGTCCGAGTCGGTCTCGGCGTGGCGGCGGAGCAACGACGGGAGGACGCCCTCGAAACGAGCCTTGTACGACCGTCGGCGCCCGTAGCGGTTCGTGTACTGCACGTGAACGCGGTGGTCGAGCCCGTGCAGCACCGCCCGGCGGACACGCGCAGGGAGATCCTTCCACGGGGTCGTGGGGTCGGCGCCCCGATCGCGGATCACCGACCGCAGCAGCTGCTCGTAGTAGTTGCTCTGGTGGCCGCCGGCCCATGGCAGGATCACGCCGTCGGCGATCGACATGCTCGGGTCGCCGACCACGAGCTCGGGGTCGACGCTCAGCTGCGTCCCCAGTCCGCCGCACTCCTCGCATGCCCCGTAGGGCGAGTTGAACGAGAAGTTGCGGGGCGCCAGCTGATCGAACGAGAGCCCGCACGCCGGACAGGCGAGGTGCTCGGAGAACGTCAGGATCTCCGGTTCGCCGCCGCCCTGGTCGGAGGGAACGATCTCGATCATCGCGACTCCCTCCGCCAGGTGCAGGGCGGTCTCGATCGAGTCGGTCAGGCGCCGGCGCAGATCGCCCTTCTGCACCAGGCGATCGACCACCACCTCGATCTCGTGCTTGCGTTGCTTGTCGAGCTTCGGCGGGTCGTCGAGCGGGTGAACCTCGCCGTCGACCCGCACCCGGGCGTAGCCCTGCCGCGACAGCTGCTGGAACAGGTTGGCGTACTCGCCCTTGCGGCCGCGCACGACCGGGGCGAGGACCTGGAAGCGTGTCCCCGGCGGGAGCTCGTGGACCTGGTCGACGATCTGCTCCGCCGTCTGACGCGAGATCTCCCGACCGCAGTCGGGGCAGTACGGTGTTCCGATCCTGGCGTACAGCAGCCGCAGGTAGTCGTAGATCTCGGTGATCGTCCCGACCGTGGACCGCGGGTTGCGCGAGGTCGACTTCTGGTCGATGGAGATCGCCGGGGACAGCCCTTCGATGAAGTCGACGTCCGGCTTCTCCATCTGACCGAGGAACTGCCGGGCGTACGCAGACAGCGACTCGACGTAGCGTCGCTGTCCCTCGGCGTAGATGGTGTCGAAGGCGAGGCTGGATTTGCCCGAACCCGACAGGCCAGTGAACACGATCAGCGCGTCACGGGGTAGCTCGAGGTTGATGTCCTTGAGGTTGTGTTCGCGGGCACCGCGGACGGTGATCACCCCGTGCGAGGCGTGCTCGATCACCTGCTCGCTGGGCACGGTCGGACGTCTCCGGGGTTGGTCGACAGAGTTCGCGGGATCGTTCCGAGAGGTGCCGATGGTATCGCAGGGGACGGTACGCGAAGCGAACCGGTGTTCGGGGCTCGCGGCCTCTACAGTGGCGCGGGCACCTCCGAGGAGGCAGTGTTGGGTGACGCCTACTCCGGTCACGTCGATCCTGGCGGCGGGCCGGTCGAGCGCCGCGACGGACGTCTGCTCGTGCGCAAGCTCTCCGTCGGTGAGATGGACAACAACGTCTACGTCGTCGCGGACGTGTCCACCGGCAGCGCCATGGTCGTGGACGCAGCAGCCGACGCGGAGCGCATCCGCCAGGCGGTGAGCGACCTCGAACCCCTCGCCGTGCTGCAGACCCACGGACACTGGGACCACGTCCGGGCGTGGCCCGACCTGGCGGCGGATCCCGGCTTGGACGTCTGGGGACACGCCAACGACCGTCCGCTGTTCCCGCGTGAACCCGACCGGCTGCTCGAGGACGGCGACCACCTCGAACTCGGAGGCATGCACGTGGAGGTGATCCACACGCCCGGTCACACTCCCGGGAGCATCAACTTCCTGGTCGACGCTGACGAGCGGCCGCACCTCTTCACGGGCGACTCGCTGTTCCCCGGCGGCGTGGGGCGGACCACACCCGAGACGTTCCCTCAGCTGTTCAAGAACGTCAAGGAGAAGCTGTTCGCGCGTCTCCCGGACGAGACGTGGGTGTATCCCGGACACGGCGACGACACCACGCTCGGCCGCGAGCGGCCGCATCTCGACGAGTGGCGGGCGCGCGGCTGGTGACCTCTAGCGGCGGTGCGTGCCGCGCGCCGGTATCCCGCGGAGCGTTGACCGCCGGTGATGGCCCTCGCTCGCCATCGAGCCGGTGGCGCACGCTGCGCTCACGTCACCGTGCCCAGGGAACCCCGAGGACGATCACGATGATCGCAACGAGGAACGCCGCCCCGACCGTTCGGTACGCGTCGCCCGGCACGTCGCTGCGCCGCGCCCGGACGAGACCTGCGTGGACCAGGCCGAGCCCGGCGATGCTCATGACCGGGTGGATCACGGCGATGAACAGGCCTTGTCCCCATCCGGCGTTCACCAGGTACAGCAGGATGCCGAGTGTCACCTCCACGTCCACGACGATCGCTGCGGCCACGAACACGCGCGGTTCGAAGCGGCGATCACTGGGCGCACGCAGCAGCGCGTACGCACCGCCACCGATGAGGCCCGCCACGACGAACCAGCGCAACATCGAGTGGACGCTGACGAGGAGGTCGGACACGGTCGGCCTTCCGCCCGGTGGGGACGGGCGGGAGCGTAGTGACCGTGGCAGGGCCCCGGCGTGACCGGATGCAGCGCCGCTACTCGGGTGGCGTGTCCCAGTCGTGGACGTCCTTCCCGGCCTCGTTCGACAGGATGTCAAGCGCGGCGGTCGCTCCTGCGCCCGCGGAGATCACCGCCTGGCTGCGGTGCGGGCGGACGATACGGCCGGCGGCGTACAGCCGGTCCACTGAGGTCGCCTGGTTGGCGTCGACCGTGACCGCACCGTCCGTGATGTCGGCGCCGAGCTCCTGGGCGAGGGTGACCGACGCGCGTGCTCCCGCCAGGATGACGTAGTCCGCCTCCTGCTGTGCTCCCCCGTCGGTGTGCACGACGAAGGCCCGCCCGTCGCGGCCGATCGAGGCGACCTCGTCCTCGCGCAGTCGCGCACCGAAGCGCTCGACCTGTCGACGGGCGATCCCCTGGAACTCCGTCCCGGCGATCTCCTCGATCCCGAGGTAGTTGTACAGGTACGCGTAGTGCATCGCCGTCTCATCCTGGGCGAAGACGACCACGTCCTGGCCGTTCTTGGCCAGGAACAGTGCGGCGCTCAGTCCCGCGGGTCCGTCACCGACCACCACCACCGTCGCCATGTCGCTCCTTTCGCACCCGCTGAACGTAACCGAGGACGGCGTTGATAGCCGGCTGTGATGGGCGAGTCCGGCGCTGTACCGTGCGCCGCCGAGGCCGGAAGAGCGCCCCGAACTGTCCGCCTCGTGCCCGCCTGTCGTCCGGTCAGGGAGTCTGCGGCCAAGATGCCCGGAGCCAAGATCGTTCCCGCCGCGGTGTTCGCCGGTGTGGCGGTCACCGCCCACAACGTCCGCCAGGTGCTGCGACTGCGCCGCGTCGCCGACGTCCACGACCACCAGCTTCGTCACGACACCGTGGTCGGCGCCGGTGAACCGCAGCTGCGCGTCGCGGTCCTCGGCGACTCATCGGCGGCGGGGTTCGGTCTCGACGATCCGGAGCTCGCCTACCCCTACCAGCTCGCCTCCCGCCTCGGGCAGCTGCTGGGGGCCAGCGTCCGCGTGGCGTGCGTGGCCGAGCGCGGCGCACGCCTGCGCGACGTGATCGATCAGCAGGTCCCCAAGGTGGCAGACATCGACCCGGATCTGGTGGTCATGTCGGTGGGTTCCAACGACGCGTTCAGGCGGCGCCTGCCCGGTCAGGTCGCGGCCGACACCCGTGAGCTGTTGGAGGCCGTCCGCGCCGCTGCCCCCGACGCCCAGGTGTTCCTCGGCGGGCCGACGGATCTGCGCCACGCTCCCGGGTTGCCGCGTCCGTTGAACGTCGTGGTGGGGGTGGCCTGCCGCGCGGTCGCCGCGACACAGCGGTCGGTCGCCGACGAGTTCGGGATCCCGTTCGCAACCCTGCCCGAGCAGTTGGATGGCGACTTCGGCCCCGATGGCTTCCACGGCGGCGCGGCGGCGCATGCTCGGGCGGCCGATATCACCGTGTCGGCGCTCCAGGTCGCGGGGCGAGGCAGCGCCCTCTCCCGGCTGTGAACCGCTACCAGCTCTCACGCCGCGGACGACCCTCGGTGAAGCCGGCTGCGGTCTGAACGCCGACCACGGCACGCTCGTGGAGTCCCTCGAGGTCGCGTGCTCCGGCGTACGCACAAGCGCTGCGCAGTCCCGCCACGATCAGGTCGATCAGGTCTTCGACGCCGGGCCGGTCAGGGTCCAGGTACATTCGGGCGGTGGAGATCCCCTCCTCGAACAGTCCCTTCCGAGCCTGCTCGAACGGGCTGTCGGCCATCGTCCGGTTGCGGACCGCCCTGGCCGATGCCATCCCGAAGCTGTCCTTGAAGAGGCGGCCCTCCTCGTCGCGGTGTAGGTCGCCCGGTGACTCGTGCGTGCCCGCGAACCACGATCCGATCACGACGTTGGACGCCCCGCCGGCGATCGCCAGCGCGACGTCTCGTGGATGGCGGATGCCGCCGTCGGCCCAGACGTGGCGGCCCAAGCGACGTGCCTCTGCGGCGCACTCGACCACCGCGGTGAACTGCGGTCGGCCGACCGCGGTCATCATGCGGGTGGTGCACATGGCGCCCGGCCCGACGCCCACCTTGACGACGTCCGCGCCGGCGTCGACGAGGTCGCGGACCCCCGATGCTGTGACGACGTTGCCGGCCACGACCGGACCCGGGGGGTCAAGGCCGCGCACGGTCGCGAGCGCATCGAGCATCTGTTCCTGGTGGCCGTGCGCGGTGTCGACGACGACCACGTCGACGCCGGCTTCCACGAGGCCCTTGGCTCGCCCGCTGACGTCTCCCGTGATGCCAACGGCCGCGGCGGTCCGTAGGCGGCCGTCCGCATCGAGCGCCGGCTGGTAGAGGCTGGCGCGGACCGCGCCCTCCCGGGTGAGCAGCCCCACCAGCCTGCCGTCGGACCCGACCACCGGCGCTAGGCGGCGACGGGACTCGTACAGGATGTTGAACGCGTCCGGCGGCGCGACGGAGTCGGGGATGGTCACCAGATCCGTCGACATCACGGCAGCCAGCTGCGTGAACCGGTCGACGCTGTCGCAATCCGCCTCGGTCACCACCCCGACGGGGCGGTCGTTGTCGACCACGACGACGGCACCGTGTGCCCGCTTGGGGAGGAGGTTGAGCGCGTCAGCCACCGTGTCGGTCGGCCCCAGTGCGATGGGGCTGTCGCGAACGACGTGGCGGTCCTTGACCCAAGACACGACGTCGGCGACCACATCGACGGGGATGTCCTGGGGGATGACCACGAGACCGCCGCGACGGGCCACGGTCTCGGCCATGCGGCGCCCCGCGACGGCGGTCATGTTCGCCACGACGATCGGGATGGTCGTCCCGCTGTCGTCGTGCGTGGCGACGTCGACGTCCAGCCTCGACTCCACCGCCGAGCGGTTGGGGACGAGGAAGACGTCGTCGTAGGTCAGTTCGTGAGGCGGTAACGCCCCGTTCAGGAACCGCACGGATCACCTCGGGCGGGGTTTCAGACTCCCCGTTCGCTCCTGCGTCACGGTACCGACGCCCCGGGCGCGTTCGTCGACGGGTGGCCGCTCAGACGCTGCGAGCGAGCGCCACGGCAAGCGCCGACTGGAGCGGCCCGCCGCGATCAACCACGCAGCGCGACCACCGCCCGCAGACGTGAGACTCAACCGCTCCGCGGAGCCGAGTCAGGAACCGCCCGGTAGATGCGTCACACACCTTGACCGCCTGGCCGCGCGAGAGGCCCTGCAGCACCGTGTCGCGAGCGAACATGGCTCGACCGCCTCTCCCTGGCGGTTGCCGAGCGAAAGGACGACACCGTGAGACTCAAGCAGATGGTCAAGGCCGCCGTCGCCGCCGGACCGTTGCTCGCAACTATGGCGACGCCCGCGTCGGCGTGCTTGTGCACGCCGAACAGCGACCAAGCAACGATGAGCAGCGAGCAGATCGACGAGGGTCCCGTTTGTTCAGGGCCGGACGCGCCGTTCGACGCGCTGCAGTCCGCCGACGCCCGCAACGCCAACGACCGTGGCTTCAGTTGCGATCCCATGTGCGACGCCGGCAACAACCCCACCGACGAAGACGAGTGAGCCGTTCCGCCCCTGGGCTGGCGTCGCCGGCTCAGGGGCGAACGCCTCCGTTGACCCCGAAGCTCGATCGGCGCCGCACGGCCACCTGCGACGCTCTGTGGCCGACGGGGCGGTGGAGACGCTGCACACGACGGCGTGTTCGGACGGGGCTTCTCAGTCCCGCACGGCGACGCACTGGACGTGGGGCAGGATGGGGTAGCCGTACCACTCCGGTTCTTCGAAGCTGAAGCCGGCAGCTTGCACAGCGGCGAGGGTACGGCGGTTGGGTCGGCAGCCCCCGTTCCACCACGACCAGGGCCCCTCCACCAGGTCCTGGACCTGGGCGAGGGCGTCGTCGGTCGCCCGCACGTGCTCCATCAGCAACAGGCGTCCTCCCGGTCGCAGCACCCGGCGCAGCTCCGCGACAGCGCGGCCCAGGTCACCGACCGTGCACAGGACGAGGGCGACGATGGCAGTGTCGAACGAGGCCTGCGGGAAGGGCAGCGCGTCGCTGACCGCACGGACGAACCGCACTGGCACCTCGCCGTCCTGCGCCCGCTCCTGCGCCTGGCGCAGCATCCAACGGTCAGGCTCCACGGCGATCACCTCGGTAACAGCGGTCCGGAGGTGCTTGAAGCTCTCCCCCGTACCAGCGCCGAGGTCGAGCACACGTCCCGACGCCTGCGCGACCAGCCGTTGGCGACGCTCCCCGATCTCGCCACGCTCGGCCCGACGCGCGCGCCGGCCGTAGCAGCGAGCGAACAGACGGCGGTTGCGCCCAACAGCGGCGCGTACACCGATCGCAGCCCCTGTCAGCCCTGCGATCGCCAAGAGAGTCCCGGATGCCGGGTTGATCTGCTTCTCCTCCCCCGGCGGGCGCCTGATCCCATGAGCGAACTTACATCCGCACCGAGCGAGCCAGGCGCGTGAGGCCAGACCCGCTCAAGACGCGAGGTCGGGCGGGATCGCGGTACACGCCCGCGACAACGGACTGGGAACCAAGACGGACACGCGGACGCCGGGCCGTCACACGTTGGCGACGTCCATCGCCTTCAGCTCCCGTTTGAGTTCGGCGAGTTCGTCCCGCAGCCGGGCGGCGTACTCGAAGCGCAGCTCCCCGGCGGCCTCGTGCATCTCGTCGGTGAGCCGCTGGATCAACGCCCGTAGTTCGTCGCGGGGCAGCTCCGTGGCGTCGGGCTCGGTGAGACCGCCGCGCCGTGGCCGTTCCACCGCCGTGTAGGCGCGTCCCGCTTCAGCCGCCCGGGCGGCCTGGATGATGTCACCCACGCGTTTGCGGATCGTCTGGGGATCGATCCCATGCTGACGGTTGTACGCCAGCTGCTTGTCGCGTCGGCGGTTGGTCTCCTCGATCGCGGCACGCATCGCGTCGGTGACGGCGTCGGCGTACATGATGACCTGGCCGTGGACGTTGCGGGCGGCCCTCCCGATGGTCTGGATCAACGACGTCCCCGAGCGCAGGAAGCCCTCCTTGTCGGCGTCGAGGATCGCCACCAGCGACACCTCCGGGAGATCGAGGCCTTCGCGCAGCAGGTTGATCCCGACGAGCACGTCGAACTCGCCCATGCGCAGGTCGCGGAGGATCTCGATGCGCTGCACCGTGTCGATGTCGGAGTGCAGGTACCGGACGCGGGTCCCGTTGTCGAGCAGATAGTCGGTCAGGTCCTCGGCCATCTTCTTGGTCAGCGTGGTGACCAGGACGCGCTCGTCCTGCTCGACACGCGCCGAGATCTCGTGCATCAGGTCGTCGATCTGCCCCCGGGTGTCGCGGACGACGACCTCAGGGTCGACCAGCCCGGTGGGGCGGATCACCTGCTCGACGAAGGTGGTGCACTCGCGACGTTCGTACGAGCCGGGCGTGGCCGAGATGAACAGCCGCTGACCGATCCGGTCGAGGAACTCGTCGAAGCGCAGCGGCCGGTTGTCCAGCGCGGACGGCAGCCGGAAGCCGTGCTCGACCAGCATCTCCTTCCGGGAACGGTCGCCCTCGTACATCCCGCCGATCTGCGGGATCGTGACGTGCGACTCGTCGGTCATCAGGACGAAGTCCTCGGGGAAGTAGTCCAGGAGCGTGTAGGGCGGCGTCCCCGGCGCGCGACCGTCGAAGTGCCGCGAGTAGTTCTCGATCCCCGAGCAGAAGCCGACCTCGCGGATCATCTCGAGGTCGTAGTTGGTCCGCATCCGCAGGCGCTGCGCCTCCAGCAGCTTGTTGTGGTGCTGCAGCTCGGCCAGTCGCTCGTCGAGCTCGGCCTCGATCGTGGCGATGGCGCGCTCCACGTGCGCCGCTGACGCCACGTAGTGCGACGCCGGGAAGACCGCGAACTCCTGCAGCTCCCCGGTCACCTCCCCCGTCAAGGTGTTCAGCCGGGTGATGCGGTCGACCTCGTCACCGAAGAACTCGAAGCGGACGGCGAGCTCGTCGTCGGTGGGGAACACCTCCAAGGTGTCGCCCCGGACCCGGAAGCTGCCACGGACCAGGTTCAGATCGTTGCGGTGGTACTGCAGGTCAACGAGCTTGCGCAGCGCGGCGTCGAGCCCGTGGTCCGTCCCTCGGCGGAGCCACAGCACGTGGTCGCGGTACTCGGCAGGAGATCCCAAGCCGTAGATGCATGACACCGACGCCACCACGACGACGTCCCGGCGCGACAGCAGCGACATCGTCGTGCGGTGACGCAAGCGCTCGATCTCGTCGTTGATCGACGAGTCCTTCTCGATGTAGGTGTCGGTCTGCGGGATGTACGCCTCGGGCTGGTAGTAGTCGTAGTAGGACACGAAGTACTCGACGGCGTTGTGCGGGAAGACCTCGCGGAACTCGTTGGCGAGCTGCGCCGCGAGGGTCTTGTTCGGGGCGATCACCAGCGTGGGGCGCTGCACACGCTCGATGACGTTGGCTGCTGCGAACGTCTTCCCCGTCCCGGTGGCGCCGAGGAGGGTCACCGCCTTCTCCCCCGCTAGGAGCGCCTCGGCGATGGCCTCGATCGCCGCCGGCTGGTCGCCGGACGGCGTGAGGTCGCTGACCACCTGGAAGTCGGGCACGTAGACGCCCTCCGGAGCTCGGTGCGAGCGCGACAGCGCCCGACCCGAGCGTAACGTCGCCCCGCCCGGCCGCCTTCCCGGCGTCAACGCACAGGGGCAGGGTCGAACCAGTACCGCTGCAGCGCCTCCGCGACGGCCGGGGCGCGATCACGGGCCTGCGCCAGCAGCTCACGGTCGGTGATGAAGCCCAGTCCTGCCCGGTCGACGATGCCGGCGAGGAACCCCACCAGCTCGTCGCGGCCGGCGGCCTCCTCGGCGGCCAGCCACCCCTGCGGCGCACGGGCGTAGACCAGTGCCCCGTACGCCTCGGCGCTCTCGAACTCGCCGAGCGGCTGTGCGGGCGGCTCGTCCTGCAGTCCGGCGTCGCGGGCGAGCTCGTACCGGCGGACGAACGCTCTGTCGGCCAGCTGAGCGGCGACGTCCTGCCCGTAGGCGTCAGCGTAGAACAGGTAGGCGCAGTACTGGGCGAGGGACTCGTCGACCACCGGGGCGGACACCGACCCGTTCCCGACCAGCGCGTGCCACCACTGGTGGGCGACTTCGTGCGCGACGATGTACGCACCGGAACGGACGTCCATCTGGTCGTAGAGATCCTCGCCGATCACGACCAGGCCCGGGAACTCCATCCCAGCAGCGCCGGCGGACAACGGGGCGGCCACCACGTCCACCTCGCGCCACGCCAGCGGGCCGAACCGCTCCAGGAAGCTGCGCACCGACGCGGCCGAGATGTCGAGCGCCTCATCCAGGCCACCCATCCCGGCAGGCCCCGACGCGCGGACCCGCACGGGTCCCACCGTGGCGCTGCGGCTCTCGAGCCGGTCGTAGGCGACGACGGCGACGTCGCGGAGCGCGACGCCTCTCGCCCACACGCACGGCTCCTCGCGGATGGTCCGCACCGCCGCGGGGCAGTCCTGCTCCTCAGCGCCGGTGACGATCTGGGCCCCACCGGTGTGGATCCGCAGTGACCACACCGCCGCCGGGAACGCACCCACGTCGCCGATCGGGATCAGCGGCCCGTCGTCGCCGGGAACGGTCAGCAGCGGGAGCCAGTGGCCCAGCACCGTGACCTGAGGGCTCCACGCCAGCAGCCCGAAGCCGACCGGTCCGCCGTCGTCTCGGATGTCGGCACGGTCGGCGACGCTGTAGCTGAGTTGGGCACGGAGCACCGTCGCGTCACCCTCCCTCAGCGGCGGGTCGAGTGGCACGAACAGTCGGGCGCCAGCCGGGTCGACGCCGCCTGCGACGTCGCTGCCGTCACGCCTGGTGACGATCTCCAAAGATGTCCCCGCGTCGGCGAGGGTGTCAGACGCCGGGAGGAGCCGCAGCACCAGTCGGTCGAGGTCACGGTCGGCCCGGAAGGCGACCACGACGTCGGCCTCGACCCGTCGGCGGCCTGGATCGAGCCGGAGGCTGCCCACGTAGACCGGCCGTTCCTCCGCCGGCCATGCGGGATGTCCCAGGTCGGCCCATGGTCCGCTCGCCGCCCGCAGGCCGGCGGCTAGGAGCGCGTCGCCACCGAGCGCTTCCGCATCAGCCGGCTCGTGCGGCAGGTCAGGGGTGGACCTGAACGGCGCTGTCGGCGTCGACTCCACGTCAGCTTCGGTCGCCGCCTCCTCGCGGGGATCCTCTGGTGCTCGGGTGCGCGAGATCGCGGTGGCAGAACCGACCAGCAGGATCGATGCCGCGAGCGCCGCCAGCGCCCGGATCATCCACGGCGGCGTCAACCGAGACGCTCTCGCCGGGCCAACGGGATCACCGACGGGAGCTGACGCAGGTCGGTGACCCGGGGCCCGTCGTGGTCGCGGCGGCGTGCCTGGCGGTCGACGAGCACGGCCGTCAAGCCGACTGCACCGGCCGGGTCGATGTCGTGGCGGAGATCATCACCGACGTAGGCGACGTGTGGTCCGGGCCGCTCCCCCAGCCGCTGCAGCACCAGGTGGAACACGGCCGGATCCGGCTTGGCGACACGCTCCTCGCCGGACACCACCACAGCATCGAAGCGGTCCGCGAGACCGGAATGCGACAACACCTCCCGGAGCGCGGGGCGGCTCCCCCAGTTGGACAGCAGACCGAGGCGGACGCCGCGGCGGTCGAGGTCGTCGAGGGCCTCGGCGACGTCCGGGTACGTCCCGTACGAGCGGTGGTCGATGAACGCGTCGAACACCTGCCACGGGAGGCCCTCGTCGTGCTCGATCCTCAGGTGGCCGAGGTAGCGGCGGTACAGGCCACGCCAGTACCGGCTCTCGGCAGCATCGTCACCTTCCCAGGGCGACGGCTCACCGCGGGCCCGCCAGGCATCGTGATGTTCGGCCCACAGATGGCTCGCCGCGGCGATGTCGTCGGCGTCGACGGTCACACCGGCGGCTGCGCACGCCCGCGCGAACACCCCGGCGAACGACGGCTCCGGGCGGACCAGGGTCAGGCCGGCGTCGAAGATGACGGTGGTGACGTTCACCCGTTGTCCGCTGCGGCGCCTGCCCGCAGGTCCTCCCAGACGTCATCCACCTGCGCTTCCAGCTGATCCAGGTCGCCGCTGTTGTCGATGATGTGCGTGGCGACTTCCCGGCGTTCGGCATCGCTGGCTTGCGCCGCGATGCGGGCGCGCGCATCGCGCTCGTCCATGCCCCGAGCGACGACCCGCTCGACGCGGACCTCCTCTGGCGCGGTCACGACGATGACGTCCCGGTAGCCGCGGTCGGCCTGCACCTCGACCAGGAGCGGGACGTCGACCACGACGACGCGGTCCGAGTCGGCGTGCTCAGCGACCAGCTCGGCGATGCGCTGGCCGACCTTGGGGTGCACGATCGCGTTGAGGTCGGCACGCGCGGATCCGTCGTCGAAGACGATCGCTGCCAGCCGGTCACGGTCGAGAGCGCCGTCCGGCCCGACCACCTCGTCCCCGAAGCGCTCCACGACCTGCTCGAACCCCGACGTGCCCGGCGCGACCACCTCCCGGGCGATGGCGTCCGCGTCGATCACCACGGCGCCGCGGTCGGCGAACATGCTCGCGACGGTGCTCTTCCCGCTCCCGAGCCCGCCGGTCAACCCCACCAGGTGCACGGCGGTCCAGCGACGTCAGGACTGCGAGCCGGCCTGCTCCTCCGGCGGCAGCTGTGGGGCCTCCTCCGGGGTCTCGGCCAGCGCCTCCTCGTCCACCTGAGCGACCGCCTTGGACGGCGCCTCGGGGCTTGCGGCGGGCGGCGGCGGTTCCTCCGCGGTGTCGGGGACCTCACCCGAGACGTCCCCGCCGGAGACGTCGGCGCTGGCGACGTCGCCGCCAGCGGTCGCGGCTTCCGTGGCCGCGGAACCCCGGGCCTGCCCGGCGAGCTCACCTTCCAGGGCGGGCTCGCCGGCCTCGGCGGAGGCGTCGCTCGGCGACTCCGCCAGGCGCGACGCGTCGGTGTCGCCAGGATCGGGTTGACGCTGCTCCGCCTCGGCGGTGCGCTGGTCAGCCGACGACGCGAACCCGGCCTGGCGCAGCTGGTCACCCAGTGCCGAGGTCGCCGGCGCCGCGCGCTCACCGGCCACGTACGCCGTCTCGGCCAGTGCGATCTGCTCCGGCGTCAGGGCACCCGGACCGGTCATCGTCCCCTCACGCGATGGGGCGGCGGCCTGCTTCAGCGAGAGGCTGATGCGCCGGCGGACCGTGTCGATGTCGATGACCTTCACCGCGACCTTGTCGCCGACGTTGACGACCGCCTCAGGCGCCTCGACGTGGTGCTCGGCGAGCTCCGAGATGTGGATCAGTCCCTCGATGCCCTCGGCGACCTTCACGAACGCCCCGAAGGGGACGAGCTTGGTGACCTCGCCCTCGACGTTGTTCCCGACCTGGTTCTCGCGGGCGAACTTCGTCCACGGGTCCTCCTGGGTGGCCTTCAGAGAGAGCGAAACCCGCTCACGTTCGAGGTCGACGTCGAGCACCTCGACCTGGACCTCGTCGCCGACCTCCACGACCTCCGATGGGTGGTCGATGTGCTGCCACGCCAGCTCGGAGACGTGCACGAGGCCGTCGACGCCGCCTAGATCCACGAACGCGCCGAAGTTCACGATCGATGAGACCACGCCCTTGCGGATCTCCCCCTTCTGGAGGCTGTTCAGGAACTCCTGACGGAACTCGGCCTGGGTCTCCTCCAGGAACTTCCGCCGTGACAGCACCACGTTGTTGCGGTTCTTGTCCAGCTCGATGATCTTGCACTCGAGCTCCGTCCCCACGTAGGGGTTGAGATCGCGGACCCGGCGCATCTCGACCAGCGACGCCGGGAGGAACCCGCGCAGACCGATGTCGAGGATCAGGCCGCCCTTGACCACCTCGATGACGGTGCCCTTGACCGTCTTGTCCTCGTTGAAGATGCGGTCGATGGTCCCCCACGCGCGCTCGTACTGGGCCCGCTTCTTGGACAGCACCAACCGGCCCTGCTCGTCCTCGCGGGTGATGACCAGCGCCTCGACGACGTCACCGACCTGGACCACGCTCCGCGGGTCGACGTCCTGCTTGATCGACAACTCCCGCGCGGGGATCACACCCTCGGACTTGTACCCGATGTCCAGGAGCGCCTCGTCGGGGTCGACCTTGACGACCACCCCCTCGACGATCTCACCCTCGTCGACGGACTTGAAGGTCGCCTCGAGTGCCGTGTCGAGATCCACGTCGAGATCGTTCTCGACGATCTGCTCCCCGGTCGAGGTCATCTCCCTACCGGGATCGTGCATGATCACCAAGCCCGAGGGATCAAGCGGCGTGGGGCTGGGCTGGCCGGGCGTGGCGGGGGTCGGGGTCTCCTGCTGCTGGTCCATGATGTTGGGGGGGTCTCCTGGTTCGATCGCTGGTCGGCGCCAGCCCGGTGCTGGCGCACCGCGGCCGGTCGCCTCGGACGCAGCCGGCTTCCTCGCTGCAGGAAGCGGAGACGTCGACGTGCGCGACCGGGTCGCGGCGTGGCGAGCGTCCCACCCCCGGCAACCGCTGTCAACGGCGGCGGGCGCTGGCGCGGCGCTCGACGCCGCCGAGGGTACCGCCGGACCCAACGGTACGCTCCGCCCATGCCGCCGTCGCCGCGACAACCGGGGATCGTCCCCGACGACCTTCCCAAGCGGGGCCTGTTCCGCGAGCCGATCCGCGTGGACGACGTGGAGGTTCTCCCCCTCGAGCAACTGGACGACGGGCGGCTACGCGTGACCTTCCGCATCCAGGTCCGCGACGCCGACGGTCGACCCTGCCCCGACCTGGCGGTCACCGCTCGGATCGCAGGCCCGGACCGGACCGGCGCGAAGATGGGCCACACCGACCTGTTCGGTCACGTGCGGTTCCGGATGGCCGGCCCTGAAGGCCGTTACCGGTTCGAGGTGCTCGACGTGGCAGCGGGTGCACTGGAACTCGAGCGCGGATCCGAGCTGGTCGTCGCGACCGCCGAGACGACCGCCTCGGTGCAGGGTTGACACACGGCGGCCCTTTCATGTGGCTTTCCGGATCCCACCGCAACCCTGCACGTCGCTGACCGCACGTGGTTGGGCCACTGCATCGTCGGCGAGTGCGGGCGCGTCCTCGTTCTCCACAGGAGATGAGCGCCATGGTCGGCGCCTGTCGCAGCCGCGTG
>JALYHG010000199.1 GCA_030776725.1 Actinomycetota bacterium | reverse complement strand
CGCGACCGTGGCCGACAGGACCGGTGGCCGTGACGGTCTTCCCGAGCCTGTCCCCGGCCGGTGAGCGGCGCCAGGCCCGACTCGCCGACGCGCGGCTGGCGGCGGTCGCCGGGACCCGCCCGGCCACCGGCGACCTCGGTGGATGGCTGGCGGCCCTGTGCGAGGGCAGCGTCGACCTGCTGCTGCTCCGCGACCCCACCGCCCCTGAGGACGTCCTCCGCGTCGCCGCGGACGTGTTCCGGCGTGTCTGCGACCGGTACGGGGCGCTGTTCGTCGTGGATGGCCTCCCGGGGCTGGCCGTGCAGGTGGGCGCGGACGGTGTCCACGTCGGCCCGGTCGACGCGCCCCCAGACCACGCCCGCAGGGTCGTGGGCCCCGACCTGCTGATCGGTCGCACCGCGCGCCGCGCGGCCACGGTGGACGCCGCCGCGGACGAGGATGTCGACTTCGTCGCGGTGGGCGACGGCCTGATCGAGTACGCGGCGGGGCGGTGCCCGCACGTCTGGTTCGCTCCCGCCGGGGCGGACCTCGCCGCTGCCACCGCCGCGCTGGGCCGTGGGGCGGGGCGGCTGCTGGCTGACGGCCTGGGTGGGGTCGACGACCCCCGTGGGGCGTGCTGGGCTCTGCGCCGGGTCCTGGCGGCGCACCCCCTGTGACGCCGCCCAACGCCACGGTGGCGTACACGGTCCTGCCCTCACCGCTGGGGCGGCTGCTGGCCGCGCTCACGGCCGACGGGCTGGCCGCGGTCCTGTTCGTTGCTGACGGCGTCGGCGAGGCGGTGCAGCGACTGGCCGAGCGGCTGTCTGCACGCACGGTCGAGGATCCGTCCCGTCTCGCCGCCGTCCGCGACCAACTCGACGGGTACTTCGCCGGCGCGCGCACCGCCTTCGACCTGCCGCTGGACTGGTCACTGGTCGGCGACGGGTTCGCACGCCGCGTGCTGCACGTCACGGCCCGCATCCCCCACGGACAGGTCGCGACGTACGGCGACGTCGCGGCCGCTGCGGGCAATCCCCGCGCCGCCCGGGCCGCGGGGAACGCCCTGGGCGCCAACCCGCTGGCGATCGTGGTGCCCTGTCACCGGGTGGTGCGCCGCGGGGGAGACGTCGGTGGGTACACCGGCGGGGCGCACCTCAAGCACGCGCTGCTGGCCCTCGAAGGGGCGCTGCAGTCGGCGCCACGAGGGCCAGCCCCTCGTCAGTGAGGGTGAGGCTCGGCGTGCTCCTCGATGAACACCTCGATCGCGTCGGTGTCCACGCCGTTGCACGGTTGGCGGACCCCCCAGGCGTTGAGGACCAGCGGCGCCCCGAGGTCACCGGAGAACGGCGTGACCGTCAGCGAACCGGCGAAGCGATCGCGCGCCAGCTCCTCGAGCTTCGCGGTGGCGTCGGCCGGGAGCCGTGTGGGGTCGTAGGTGGCGACGACCTGGCCGACCTCCAATGCCTTGACGATCTCCGGCTCGCTCAGCGGCTGCGCCGGACCGAAGACCCCCGTCCGGGGCGCCCCGGCGGCGTGCCATCCGGACGTCCCCGGCGTCGACGAGTAGGGGACAGGCGGTGTGGCGCCTGCGATCAGGTGGCTGCCGGCCTGCACCTCGGGGTGCTCGACCGCACCGCAGGCGGCTTGCGCCTCCCCGTCGTCGCAGCCGGGCAACCCCGCGGCGAGCACGGCCAGCGCCGCGACCCACGGTGCGCCTCGCACTAGATCTGTTCCAGCGACGTCCGGAGCAGATCGGCCGGCGTTGGGCCCTCGTAGCGGTCGGCGAGGTTGCCGTTGGACGTGACGAAGAACGTCCACGGCTCCGACGGCAGCGGCAGGGGCCCGTCCTGGGCGACCAGGGGGATCGGGGTGTTCCCGGCGTCAGAGAACACCTCGACGTGGATCCAGGCCACGTCGTCACGACCGGAGCTGCCCTTGAGGTCCTCGACGATGTCGACCACGGGACCGCAGATCGCGGTCTTGCAGTACTTCGGTGTCGCCACCGTCATCACGACCGGTCGACCGTCGGTGAGCGCGGCCTCCAGCGACACGTCGTGCATCGAGCAGTCCGGTTCGCGGGTGCACAGCTCCTCCATGCCCATCGGGTCGTCGACCGTGGGGGTCGGCGCCGACGGGAACGCGCTCCCGATCTCGGGCAGCGGGCTGCGGGCCGCGTCGAAGATGTTCAGCGCCCCGACCGCGGCGTGCTCGGACGACGCCGCTGCCAGCCAGTACGTGCCTGGTTCCTGGACGGATGTGGTGATCACGTAGATCCCCCGGCCCTCCAGGCCCTCGTCGTGGAAGCTGGCCTGCAGCGGACCCTCGGCCACCTCCAACCCCAGGTCGCTGACCAGGTACGCCTCGACGTCCAGGTTCCCGACGACCTCGGTGGGCGAGGTCCCCAGCCCGAACACCACCCGCCGGCCCGGGCCGGTCAGGAAGAACCCGGCCGGCAGGATGACGCTGAGGTCGAGCGGGGCGTCGATCCCCACCTGGGCCAACACGGCTCGGCGGACGTCTTCAGCGGTGCCGGTGGGGGCCGGAGACGCCGTCCCGGCGGGGCGGCCCTCACCGCAGGCGGCGAGGAGCCCGGCGATGCCGAGCCCACCGAGGCCGCGGAGCAACCCGCGGCGCGACAACTTGAGGGGATGCTCTGGGGGCATCGCCACACTCCCGGGCGGGGTGGACGGAGCGTACCCGCCGGGCCGATCCGCTGTTCCCGGTGGCGTTCCTGGCCGGCGGTGGCACCCTGTGTCCGTGCGCCGCACCCTGGTCGTCCTCACGGTCCTCGCCGTCTGCGCGGCGGGGGGTGTCGCGGCGTGGGCGCGACATGCCCGTCACGCCTCCGACGGGCAGCAGCCGGTCCGCGTCGGCACCGGTCCCGAGCGTGAGGCGTCCGTGTTGGCGCACGTGCTGGTCGCTCTCCTCGAGGCGGACGACGTGCCCGCCGAGGTGGTTCAGTTCGCCGATGCGCGCGATGCCCGTCAGGCGGTCGAGCTGGGCGACGTGGAGGTCGTTCCCAGCTACACCGGTGCGGTGTGGATGGATGCGCTGGGGCTGGTCGACCCGCCACGCGATCCCGCCACGTCCTACGAGCGCGTGAGCCGGGCGGATGCGCGCCGTCACCCGTTGGAGTGGCTGGCTCCGACCGGCGTCAACGCCACCCTCGCGTTCGTGGTCCAACGCCCGCCGGCGCGGGAGTGGATGGACGACCTCGAGGATCTCGCCACGGTCCTGGCATCCACCGACGATGCCGCCGACGATGAGGACCTCCCGCGGCTGTGCGTCGATGCGGAGTTCGCCAGCCGCTCCGATGGACTGGCCGAGGTGGTCCGGGTGTACGTCATCCGCACCGATAGGACGCTCGAGGAGTTCGTCCGCACGCAGGTGCTGGCGGTCCCGCCCGAGGACGCGGTGCGCGGGGTCGAGCGCGGCGAGTGCGTTGCGGGGCTGACCACCCGCACCGACGGCAACGCCTGGGTCCGAGGCTTGAAGCCGCTGGACGACCCGCGGGGCGTGTTCCCGGCTTTCGTGGTGGCTCCGGTGATCCACGAGGGTCTGCGACGCACCCACCCGCAGGCGGTCGCGGCGTTGGAGCCGTTCCGCGAGCTGGACGAGGACATGCTCCGGCGATGGAACGGGCGCCTGGTGCTCGACGAGCCGGTGGAGGCGGTCGCGGCCGAGGCAGCAGCCACCTTGCGTGAGCGCAGCCGGGCGTCCTAGACGACGTCTTCCGCGCTTGACTGCGGGGACCCGACGGTTGTAGCGTCGTATCGAACACACGTTCGGTGCAAGACGTTCGGTGCAAGACGTTCGGTGCGAGACGTTCGGTGCGGGGATGACCAAGCGGTACCGCGAAGCGCTCGATGCGGTCGAGCTCGACACCGACCACGGCCAACCCGCCCCGCGCCGTTTCCGCTGGCGCGGCCAGGGCTACGAGGTGGTGCAGGTCCTGGGGCACTGGCGCGAGGACCCGGGATGGTGGCGGCGCTCCGACGGGCGCGCCATCCGCATCGAGCAGGCCGATCTGTGGCGGGTCGAGGCCCGGAACGGAACGCCGGGGTCCCGCGGGGTGTACGAGCTGGTCCGTCGCGGCGGCAGTTGGCACCTCGACCGCATCTGGGACTGACTCGTGGGCCGCGGTCGGACGCGAGCCACCCCTGCGCGGGGCGGAGTCCCGCCGTTCGCGCATCTCACGGTGCGCTCGTGCTACTCGCTGCGTGACGGCGCGATCCGTCCCCGTGAGCTCGCGGCCGCCGCCGCACTGGCCGGTATGACCCACGTCGCGCTCACCGACCGCGACGGGCTGTACGGCGCCGTCCGTTTCGCCCAGGCGTGCGCCACGACAGGGGTGACGCCGGTGTTCGGTGCCGATCTCGCCCTGTCTCCCGACCGGCAGCGTCCGGGGTGGGCGATCACCAGGGCCGGTCGTGCCCGCCTGCCGACGACCGCCGCACGCCCCGATCCGCGCACGATGCGTCCGGGTGCTGGCCCGGCGTGGCTCGAGGACGACGCGGCACGGGTCACCTTCCTGGCCCGGACCCAGCACGGCTACGCCAACCTCTGCCGGGTGGTCTCCGCCGCCCATCGCGACGTGCGCAGCTCCCCGCACCTGGGGTGGGATGACGCGACCGCCCGCCCCGAGGGGATGTACGTCCTGCTCGGCGTGGACTCGCCGGTGGGGCGGCTGGTGGCACAGGGACGGCTGGGGGCGGCCGAGACCGAGACCCGCCGCTGGGTCGAGGCGTTCGGACCCGATCAGGTGGTCATCGCCGTCCGCCACCACCTCGGCCGGGGAGGTCGGGGGGACGGCCGGGGAGGTCGGGTGGACGGCCGGGGAAGTTACGACGACGCCCAGTGGGCGGGGCGGATGGTGGTGCTCGCCGACCGGCTGGGGCTGACCGCCGCGGCAGTGAACGACGTCCGCTACCTGCAGGAGGGTGACGCGTACCTCGCCGATGTCCTGGCGTGCGTGCGCGCGCAGGTCCCCATCGCCGGTCACCACGTCGGTCGCCGCACCGCCGAGGGTTGGTTCAAGAGCGCCGCGGACCTGTTGCGCATCCCGCTGTTCGGTGATCGTCCCGACCTGCTGGCCAACGCGGCGGCGATCGCGGAGTCCTGCGAGATGGACCTCGGCTTGGACCGCACTCACGTCCCGCGCCTGACCGGCCTGTCGGAGGGAGACGCCGCCCGCGAACTGCACGTGCGCTGCTGGGTCGGGGTGCACGACCGCTACGGCGGGCGGGGCGGTCCCCGGCTCACGCCTGAGGTCACCGAGCGGCTCCGGCACGAGCTGACGATGATCGACCGGCTAGCGCTGCACGACTACTTCCTCACGGTCGCCGACATCGCCGCCGCGATCCGCGACGCCGGGGTGCTCACCGCCTGCCGCGGGTCGGCGGCGGGGAGCCTGGTGTGCTACGCGCTGCGCATCAGCGACGTGGACCCGATCGCGGGTGGGCTGGTGTTCGAGCGGTTCATGAACCCCTACCGCGACGAGCTCCCCGATATCGACCTGGACGTGGAGTCGGCCCGCCGCGAGGACGTCTACCGCATGATCATCGACCGCTACGGCGAGGAACGCACCGCGTGCGTCGCGATGGTCGAGACCTTCCAGGCGCGGATGGCGGTGCGGGAGGTCGGGAAGGTCCTGGGCGTGCCACCCGAGGAGATCGACCTGGTCGCGACCTCGCTGCACAACGTCCGTGCCCGTGACGTCCGCGCCGCGCTCCGGGAGCTGCCCGAGCTGGAGGACTCACGTCTCGACGCCGGCCAGCTCGACACCCTGTTCCAGGTGGTCGAACGCATCGACGGCTTCCCCCGCCACCTCGCCCTGCACCCCTGCGGCATCGTCCTCGCCGACGTCGACCTGAT
>JALYHG010000198.1 GCA_030776725.1 Actinomycetota bacterium | reverse complement strand
GAGCACCTCCTCGGACAGGTTCCACGTGCCGTTGTTGGACATCCAGCCGACGTACACGCGGCCCGCCTCGTCGCGATCGGCGACGACGGTCGGGAGACCATCGGCGCCGAACTGGCCGGCGTCGAGGTCCGGCTCGACCCACGGCAGCACGGTGGTCTCGAAGCTCGCCCCCAGGTCGGTGGTCCGGTCGAGGATGACCCGCTGGTGGTAGGTCGACGGGTCGATCCCGCTCCGCACGACGTAGAGCGTGCCGTCCTGTGAGAAGGCGACGCCGGTGACGGGACCGAAGCTGGCGAACATGTTGCAGCGTGGCCACTCTGGCACGTCAGGCAGGGGGCGCGCCGTCCAGGTCAGTCCCGCGTTGGTGGAGACGTGCAGGGTGCACCGTCCCGCGTACGCGTCGCCCTCGGCCACGGCGAGCGTCCTCGGGTCGTCGGGGTGGATGGCGACCGTGGGAACCGCGTGGGCCCGTGTAGCGGTGGGTGTGGCCGTGACCTGCACGGCGGCGTCGGCACGAGGATCGGTGTCCTCCGCTCCGGCCGCCGGCGGTGCCAGCACGGTCAGGAGCACCACGACACAGATCGTCAACGCCCTGCATCGCGACACGGGTCCCTCCGGTTCGCCGCCCAGGTCAGGGCCGTGAGCCTCCCACCCGTGGCCGAGCCGCTCAATAGAGGCACTCCGCATATAGATGTGGCATGCACCTAGTCGAGCGCTGCGGGTCCGCCTTCCCGGGTCGGTGGGAGAGCGACGCGGTCAGCAGGACACGCGGGCGGTTACCCGCCGTCGAGTTCCGATGTGTCGGCGCGGTGGACGTCGTCCGCTTCCTGCTCCGGGATCCCGTTTCCTCGCAGGCGGCTGACGACGATGAACGCGAGGAAGGCAACGGCCGGAACGGCCAGGACGATCAGCTCGTCGAGGCCACCGGCACCACCCCCGCCGTGGGCCAGCGGTGATCGCAGCAGCAGGGTCATGTCGGCACCGTTCCCGTGGCGGCCAGGTTCAGCGCGGTCGTACCTCGGATCGCCCGGGAGCACAAACGCCGCCGGAGTCGACAAGTCCTTTCAAGGAACGTCAAGCTACTCTCGCCGCATGGCTGAGCAGCGTCAGAAGCTCGCGTCGCAGGCGGCCCCTGAGGTGCTCGAGGCCGTCCGGTCGATCGCTGACGAAGAGGGCCGTCAGCTCCAGGCCGTCATCGAGGAGGCCCTCCGTGAGTACGTCGAGCGTAAGCGCGGCGAGCGCCCACGAGACCAGGTCCTGGCGCATCTCCAGGCCTCTGTCCAGCAGCACCGTGAGCTGTACCGGCGCCTGGCCGAGTAGCGGTGCCCGAGTACCTCAGGCTCGTCGAGCTGCGCGCGGTCAGGCCAGGCGGAGCCGGCGAGGCCCGAGATCGCCCGAGCGCGACCACGGGTGCGCCGTCCTCGTGAGCAGGCGTCTACCCGGCCGGGTCGCTGTCGATACGGACGCTGACCTCTTCAAGGACGTCACGGGTGCGGCTGAGTGCGGCCGAAGCCTGCTCCGGGCCGTAGACCCGGGAGGGGATGTCGCCAGGGAGGGCATCGGGGTAACGGGTCGGGATGTAGAACTGGTCAAGGGTCGCCCAGTCCGCGCAGCGGCCGGCGAGGTCAGGAGCCTGTCGGGCGACCTCGGCGCAGAGGTCGGCGACGCTGTGCCCGATCACCAGCTCCGCCCCGCGCGCGTAGAGGAACGCCTTGAGGGTCTTCTCTGCGCTCTGCTGCGCGAGGAAGCAGGCGTGCGCGTACCGGCCATGGTCGACGAGGAGGTCAGCGACGTCGAGGTCCTCGCTGGCTTGGGCGAGCCACCGCCTA
This sequence comes from Actinomycetota bacterium, assembly GCA_030776725.1. NCBI lineage: Bacteria > Bacillati > Actinomycetota > Actinomycetota bacterium. Next base: position 1,613 of record JALYHG010000198.1, on the reverse strand, counting down.
GCCTCTTTCGCGAGATCGCGGCTCACAGCAGCCGCCTCCCCCTCCGACGGACGTCGTCGACGAAGCGCCCTCCCGCCGTGGCCTCTTCCGGCGTGTAGACGAACAGGTCGACCGCCACGCGTGGGGCGAGCTCGCGGGCGAGGTTCACACCTCGGACGTGGGGAGGCTCGTCGGTCCGGCGGATGACGAGGAGGTCCAAGTCGCTCGTCGGCCCCGGCCGGCCGTCGACGAGCGACCCGAAGACCCACACCTGCTCCACTCCCCGTAGCTGGCGGAGGAGCGCCTCGAGCCGGTCGAGCTCGGCGGCGAGCCGAGCACGGGCCTCCTTGGACCGCCGCCAAAGGATCGTCGTCATAGCAGGAATCTAGGGGCGCGCATTCACGAGGGCGACAGCACAGTCGTGGACAGGATGATCGAGACGCCGCGCCCACTCGACGCTCGTGGAACGAGCGCGGTGAAGGACCACAGAACACGCCCGCCCTAACCGCCGACCGCCGCGACCGCACGCTCGGCCGCGGCTCGATCGAGCTCCCCCGCCACTGGTTCACTGGCGCAGGCGTACTCCGGGAGCATCCGACGGCTAGGAATGCGTGAGCCGTGACGTACCGGCTGATCCTCCCTGCGGCCGTCTACGCGGTCATCATCGGGCTCTCGTCCCTGCCGGCGGACGCGTTCCCGGAGACACCGACGGGTCTGGGTCTGCTCGCCCACGCCGCGGAGTACGCCGCTCTCGGAGCCAGCCTGCGGTGGGCGCTGGCCAACATCCGACCCGCCACGGCCGTCACCGTGGTCGTCGTCCTGCTGCTGGCAGGGGTGGACGAAGCGTTCCAGTCGCTGCGACCGGGCAGGACCCCGGAGGCCATCGACTACGCGATCGACGTGGCTGCTGCGACCCTCGCCGCCCTCGCGGTACGAAGGAGCACCCCTTACAGGTAGGTGACGTTGCCGCGCCCGAGGCCACCGAAGCGCCGCCGCGTGTCGAAGATCCGTCCGGCTCGACGCTCGATGCGCTCGTAATCGAAGGCGTCGTGGTCGGTGACGAGCACGACGATGTCGGCCGCGGCGACCAGCTCGTCGGGTGCGTCGGCCATCACATGGGCCCCGTTGGACAGCGTCGGGGCCCGCACGTGGGGGTCGACGATGGCAACGTCCGCACCCAGCTCCGACAGCTGCTTCACGATCACTCGGGCGGGGCTCTCGCGGGCATCGGCGGTGTTGGGCTTGTAGCTGTAGCCGAGGACGACGATCCGTGAGCCGTTCACCGCCAGCTTCGCTTCGTTCAGCACACCTTGGATCCGGGTGACGATGTGGCTGGGCATGTGGCGGTTCACGTCGTTGGCCAGTTCGACGAACCGGAAGGTCTCGTCCAACTGGCGCTTGACCCGCCACGACAGGTAGGTGGGGTCGATCGGCAGGCAGTGGCCGCCGACGCCGGGTCCGGGGCGGAACGCCATGAACCCGAAGGGCTTGGTCGAGGCGGCGTCGATCGCCTCCCACACGTCGACCCCGAGGGCCGCGGCGAACATGGCGAGTTCGTTGACGAGAGCGATGTTGACGTGGCGGAAGGTGTTCTCGATCAGCTTCGACAGTTCGGCGACCGCCGGGCTGCTGAC
>JALYHG010000197.1 GCA_030776725.1 Actinomycetota bacterium | reverse complement strand
GCCGGTCCGGGCGCCCTGACGCATCGTCGACCGACGCGCGCATCGCCGACCGACGCGCGTATCGTCGAGGAGCGTCGGGGGACACCCCTCGGCGACCGGAGGTCGAGACGATGATGGCAGGCACCGGTGCGGCGACGATCCGCGAGCTGCTCACGGGCGGGACGACGGTCAACATGCCCGGGGTGTACGACGCGCTGACGGCCCGGCTGGCTGACGAGGCCGGGTTCGAGGTGCTGTTCGTCTCCGGGTACTCGGTGTCGGCCTCCCAACTGGGGATGCCCGACTACGGCTACCTCACCCAGACCGAGATCGTCGAGGCTGCCAGGAGCGTGTGCACCAACACCGCCCGGCCGGTGATCGTCGATGCCGACACCGGGTACGGCAACCCACTCAACGCCGTGCGCACCGCCCGGCTGCTGCACCGGGCGGGGGCCAGTGGGCTGTTCCTCGAAGACCAGGAGTGGCCCAAGAAGTGCGGGCACTTCGCGGGGAAGCGCGTCATCGAACGGGGCGAGTGGCTGGCCAAACTGCGGGCCGTCCTCGATCTGCGCGATGAGGGCGTGGACCTGTTCCTGGTTGCCAGGACCGACGCTCGGGCCGCGGTGTCGTTGGACGATGCGATCGCCCGCGCGAAAGCGGCGCGCGACCTCGGCGTCGACGCGATCTTCGTTGAGGCCCCCGAGGGGGTCGACGAGCTCGAGCGTGTCGCCAAGGAGGTCGAGGGCGTCGTGCGGGTCGCCAACATGATCGAGGGTGGCCGCACCCCGCTGCTGACCGCCGCTGAGCTGCACGACCTGGGCTACGACCTGATCGTGACTCCGCTCAGCGCTCTGCTGGCGGTCACCCGTGCCGTGCGTGAGGTCTTCGGCGCGCTCCGCGACAAGGGCACGCTCCGCGACGACCTGGAACTGCTGGTCCCCTTCGACGATTTCGGCGCGGTGGTCGACCTGGAGGGGCACCGCAGCCTCGAGAAGCGGTACGCCTGACGTGACCGTCAGGAGCTGACCCGCTCCTCCATCACCGCGAGGAGTTCCTCGACGAGCCGCGCTGGGGTGATCCCCTTCTCGAGGTAGCGGCTGGCTCCACCGGCCGTGGCGGCGTCGTTGAGGCGTCGCCGCTCGAAGGCCGAGAGCATGACGACCTTCGTGTGCGGCGACGCCGACACGATCCCGGGCAGCGCCGTGATCCCATCCACGTTGGGCATCGCGACGTCCAGGACGACGAGGTCGGGCTGGTGCGTGGTCGCGTGAGCCACCGCTTCGGCACCGTCAACGGCTTCGGCGACGACCGCGAACCGGCCGCTGCGCTCGAGCGTGACCCGGTACAGCAGCCGTAGGTCGGCCACGTCGTCGGCGAGGACCGTGCGGAACACCGTGGAGGTTGCCGACCGGCCGGGACCCATCGCGCGCACGTTGCTCCTGTGATCGACCGTGGCGGATGATGCCCGATGCAGGGTCCGTCGTCAGCTGATCCGGCACGAAAAGTGCGCTGCGTCGCTGTACCGTTCCTGCGATCGCCCAGCGAGGACGGGCGGTCGCTCCGTGACCATCGGTTGTGGCGAGGTCGATCGTGGATGAGCGGCGTTACCGGGCGGTCGCGGCCGAACTCGCCCCCGCGCTGAACCGACACCTCACGGGACTCCTCGACGACCTGGTCGAGGGTCTCGCTGAGCAGGCCCCGCAGGCAGGGCTGTGGTCGGAGGAGCAACGTGAGCAGATCCGTGAAGGGATCCGTCAGGTGCTGCTGGGGCTGCTGCGCTTCCTGCGGATCGGGGATCTCGAGGCACACCAGTGCGAGCGGCTGCGGCGTGTGGTGGCCGCGCCCGTGCCCGGCCTGGACCCCGGCCACGCCGGCGACATGCCCCGGCTGCTGCGGATGGACGCCTTGGACGTGGCAGCGCGGCTGCTCGGCCCGTGGCTCACCGACGAACGTCGCCGGGTCCTCGATCACGAGCTCGAGCGGTACTTCTCGATCCTGCAACCTACCGACCCTCGTGTGGGTGGCTCGTTGCCCGAACTCGACCAGTGGTTGGCTCGGATCGCAGCGGAGGGCACCGACCGGGGACCCGCGCCCGGCTCCCGCTCCGGCACCATCGGTCGGGTCAGGAGCAGCTGAGTGGGACCCGGACCGCAGCAGCGATGACCGACCTCTCGCGGCTCCCCCAGGTCGATGCGGTCCTCCGCGATCCGGCTGCGGCATCGTTCGTCGATACCTACGGGCGCCGGCCGTTCGCGGACGCGGTCCGCCGGTCCGTTGACCAGGCACGTGAACGGGCACGGCGGGGCGGACAGGTGCCGGGTGTCGATGAGGTGAGCACCGCCGCGGCGCAGGACCTGGCCGCCCGACGGGCGGGACGGATCCGCCGTGTGCTCAACGCCACCGGAGTGGTGCTGCACACCAACC
>JALYHG010000196.1 GCA_030776725.1 Actinomycetota bacterium | reverse complement strand
CCACCCAGGCCCTTGAACTGGTCAAGGCCAACCCCGGCATCTCGATCCCCGAGATCGCCGAGAAGATGGAGATCCAGCAGAACTACCTCTACCGCGTTCTCCCCGGCCTGGCCCAGGACGGGCTGGTCGAGAAGCGCGGCCGCGGCTGGCATCCCAAGGAAGCTGCGTAGCGTCAACCTGGACAGATTATCGATGCGCAAAAGCAACATGCCACCGAAGAAGAACGTGTGCGCCCGTCGAGAATGGGAAGAAACCGTCACATGATGATCAAACGTCTCTTCCTCGCTCTCCTGATCGCCGCCGCCGGCGCCTTCTCCGCCGTCGCCATCGCCGCCTGCGACGATGACGAAGACGCCGTTGTCGAGGACGCCCAGGAGGCCGAGATTCAAATCACCGACACGGCGCTTGAGCCCGACCGCGTGGAGGTCAGTGCCGGGGTGGTCCGCTTCCGCATCGAGAACAACGGCGACCAGACACACAAGCTGGCCGTCGAGACGGCGAACGAAGTCGAGGAGAGCGACTCGATCGAGCCCGGCAGCTCCGGCACCCTGACGGTCACCCTCCCTGAGGGCGAGTACACGATGTACGACCCGCTGGAGAACTACCGCGAGCGCGGCCTCGAGGGCACTGTGGTCGTGCGCGGCGGCCCGGACACCATCGAGCGGACGGTCACCGACGAGGACACCGACACCGTCACCCGCGAGGACACCGACACCGTCACGCGCGAGGACACCGACACCGTCACCCGGGAAGACACCGACACCGTGACCCGGCAGGAGACCGTGACGCGGGAGCGGACGGTGCCGCAGGAGCAGCAGGACCAGCAGACGACGACCGCGCCCTGAGCGCGACCTGAGCACCTCGACGCCCTCCGCCCGCCAATGGCGGGCGGGTCGGCGTCGAGGCTCACCACCGCGTCCGGGATCCGCGCGGCCTGATGCGGCGGCGCTGCCATAGCATCGCCATCCATGGCGAAGATCAAGGTGACCAACCCCGTCGTCGAGCTCGACGGGGACGAGATGACGCGGATCATCTGGCAGTTCATCAAGGAAAAGCTGATCCTTCCCTACCTCGACGTGCAGCTCGAGTACTACGACCTCGGGTTGCAGGCTCGCGACGCCACCGACGATCAGGTGACTGTCGACGCCGCCAACGCGATCGCCGAGCACGGGGTCGGCGTGAAGTGCGCCACCATCACCCCGGATGAGACCCGCGTGGAGGAGTTCGGCCTCAAGCAGATGTGGCGCTCGCCCAACGGCACGATCCGCAACATCCTGGGCGGGGTCATCTTCCGCGAGCCAATCGTCATCTCCAACGTGCCCCGCCTGGTACCGGGTTGGACCCAGCCCATCATCATCGGCCGCCACGCTTACGGGGACCAGTACCGCGCGACCGACACGAAGATCCCCGGAGCGGGGAAGCTGATGCTGACCTTCACGCCCAGCAACGGTGACGAGCCCATCGAGCTGGAGGTCTTCGACTTTCCCGAGGGAGGCGGCGTCGCGATGGCGATGTACAACCTCGACGCTTCCATCCGCGACTTCGCGCGCGCGTCGCTTCGCTACGGCCTGGACCGCGGCCTCCCGGTCTACATGTCGACCAAGAACACGATCCTCAAGACCTACGACGGGCGCTTCAAGGACCTGTTCCAGGAAGTGTTCGACGACGAGTTCAAGGCGGAGTTCGACGCCGCCGGGCTCACCTACGAGCACCGCCTCATCGACGACATGGTCGCCGCCGCGCTGAAGTGGGAGGGTGGCTATGTGTGGGCGTGCAAGAACTACGACGGCGACGTGCAGTCCGATACTGTCGCCCAGGGCTTCGGCTCACTGGGGCTGATGACCAGCGTGCTCATGACCCCCGACGGCCAGACCGTCGAGGCCGAGGCCGCCCACGGCACGGTGACCCGCCATTTCCGCCAGCACCAACAGGGCAAGGAGACCTCCACCAACCCGATCGCGTCGATCTTCGCCTGGACGCGCGCCCTGGGCCACCGCGGGCGCATGGACGGCACGCCCGAGGTGCAGCAGTTCGCCCAGACGCTCGAGCGGGTCTGTGTGGAGACCGTAGAGAGCGGAAAGATGACCAAGGACCTCGCCCTGCTGGTGGGCGGCGACCAGGGGTGGCTGACCACCCAGGAGTTCCTGGCCGCGATCGACGAGAACCTGGACAAGGAGATGAACGTCTGATGGCCACCCGTGTGGCAGTCACCGGCGCCGCCGGCCAGATCGGCTATGCCCTGCTG
>JALYHG010000195.1 GCA_030776725.1 Actinomycetota bacterium | reverse complement strand
AGGCCCGTCTGGCACTCCTGCGGGACGGCACCTACGAACCGGTGGTGGCCAGCGGTGCCTACCACGACCGGGTGGTGGCGTTCCTCCGCCGCGGCGCCGACGAGTGGCTCGCCGCGATCGCGCCGCGGTGCACCTTCGCGCTCGGCGGCGGGGGGTGGCCTGTGGGGGAGAGGTGGGGCGACACGGTCGTGCAGGTGCCGGGCGCCGACGGGGCGCAGGAGCTGCTCACCGACCGTGTCCTGCCGCTGGATGACGGCCGTCTGCGGCTCGCCGACGCGTTCGCGCATCTGCCGGTGGCGCTGGTCTCGTCGACGTGACTGAGCGCCCATAGGAGACATCGGGGCGGGTCTTCCCGGCTCTACACAGTTTTTCCCCAGGTCCGGCTGGACGTCGAGGCTGGTTGTCGCAGGCGGGCGGTAGCGTTCGATTCGAACACAAGTTCGGTCACAGGGTTCGGTCACAGGGTTCGGTAACGCCGGTTGGGTAGGGAGATGGTGATGGCTGTAGCAACCGAGGACCGCGAGCGGGTGGGTCAGGCCACGGTCGCGCGGGGGGTGCAGGCGCTGGGCGAGTTGGGGCGGCTGTTGGATGAGCGCAACCGTCTGGACGCGGCGATCGTGGAGCTAGTGGGCGAGCTGCACGCGTCGGGGGTGGTCGAGCAGGTGGAGGGGTTGCCGTTGGATCTGCACCTGGCCGCCGCGCACCATCTGACGGGGGCTGAGCGGGTCGACCGAACCCAGCCGTTCATGCAGACGGCTACGTCGGCCCCCATACCAGCCGCCGTCCTCACCGATCTGTCGCGATCGGGTTCTGCGTGCTCATCCCGGTCAGCCCTGGAACTCAAAGTGAGGCTCGGGCGAGTGATCATCGCGGGCGTCAGCGAGCGACCCCGCTCTTCGAGATCGTTCAGTCCTCGTCGTGCGTCTCGGTCCCGGTCGCGCCGCACACGCACGTGAACGGCGCGGCGGTCGGCTCGGGGCAAGCCTTGGTGTACTTGACCTTCGCCCCGCACTCGCAGAGGAACTTCTGGCCGGCTTCGACGCCCACACCGACCTCCTGTCAGCTCGGCGGGTAGGTATGGCCGGTCTCCTGCGCCAAGGGGCGCATGTCGCGGCCGCACACGCAGCGGGGGTTCTGTTCCCACGGCTGGAGGCAGTCCTTGGTGTAGACGACCTCGGCGCCGCACTCGCACCCGAACCGCTGATCTTTTCGTGCTCCCATCGATGACGAGCGTAGGAGGTGCCTGGTGCGGTCGTCGTCCAGACGGCCGGGACAGCGCACGGTACGGCCGGGACAGTGCACGGTTCCGGCGCTCCGTCTCTCGGCGCGTGTGGCAGGCGGACCCACGTGCTGGACTGCGCGTTGAGCGCGCGGGCAGTGCGCAGTTGAGCGTCCGTTCGGGTCGCCGGTTGGCCTTCACCCACCCGAGGATGTACACAGGGGTACCGATGGCCGCCGAAGACCGCACCGCCACGCCGACCGGGTCGCGCACCCGTCGCCGCGGCATGCCGCCGGCCGTCGAGATCCTGGCCCTCATCCTGGGCCTGCTCGTCCTTTGATGCCGCGGCGCCCCTTCCCACCCAGGGCGACCGCGGAGAGGTGACCGGGTTCGACGCACACACCGCGGCCAGGCCGCGGACCAGGATGAGGAGCACCGCACATGGGACGACCCATCGACGTCGCGGCCGCCCGCTCGCTGCCGCCTGACGTCACGATCTTCGACACGACCCTCCGCGACGGCGAGCAGGCCCCCGGCATCTCGCTCGACGCGCGCGAGAAGGTGGAGATCGCCCAGCAGCTGTCGCGCCTGCAGGTCGACGTGATCGAGGCGGGCTTCCCGGCGGCATCCAACGGCGACTTCTCCGCGGTGAAGGCCGTCGCAGCGGAGGTGGGCACGGTCGGGACCGACGCCCCGGTGATCGCGGCGCTCGCCCGGTGTGTGGACGGCGACATCGAGCGCGCCGCGAAGGCGCTCGCACCGGCCATCCGCAGCCGCATCCACGTGTTCATCTCCTCGTCGGAGATCCACCGCACCGTGATGCTGAAGGCGACCGAGCAGGAGGTCCTCGACCGGGCTGTGCACGCCGTCGGGCTGGCCCGCAGCTTCACCGACGATGTCGAGTTCAGCCCGCAGGACGCGACCCGCACGGACTTCGAGTTCCTGGTCGACCTCGTGGCGGCGGCGGTGGAGGCAGGCGCCACCACCGTCAACATCCCCGACACGGTCGGGTACGCCTTGCCGCACCACTTCGGCGGCTGGATCGCGGAGCTGCACCGCCGGGTCCCGACGATCGCAGAACGTGGCGTCGTGGTGTCTGTGCACTGCCACAACGATCTGGGGTTGGCGGTCGCGAACTCGCTGGAGGCGGTCCGCAACGGCGCTCGACAGGTCGAGGTGGCCGTCAACGGGATCGGTGAGCGAGCCGGGAACTGCTCGCTGGAAGAGATCGTGATGGCGATCCGCACCCGCGGCGACCTGCTGGACACCAGGACCCGTGTCAACACCCCCGAGATCACCCGGACGTCTCGTCTGGTCAGCACGCTCACCGGGTACTCGGTCCAGCGCAACAAGGCGGTCGTCGGGGCGAACGCGTTCGCGCACGAGTCGGGGATCCACCAGCATGGTGTCCTCGCCGACCGGCTCACCTACGAGATCATGCGCACCGAGGACGTCGGCGCCGACGGCACACAGATCGTCCTCGGGAAGCACTCGGGGCGGCACGCGTTCCGCCAGGCGGTCGCCGACCTCGGTTTCGACCTGTCCGAGGAAGAGCTGGCACGCGTGTTCCTGCGCTTCAAGGACCTCGCCGACCGCAAGAAGGAGATCGGCGAGAAGGACATCGAAGCCATCGTCGCTGCCGAGCTGCACGTGGCAGCCGACGACGAGTACGAGCTGGTCGCGCTCACCGTCGCGGGGGGGACCCAAGCCGCCCCGTCCGCGACGGTGGAGCTCCGCGTGGCCGACGGGACCACCCGGACCGCGACCGCAACGGGCGACGGCATGGTCGACGCGGCGTGCGGCGCGATCCGTCGCGCCGTCGACCGCGACCGGATCACGCTCGTCGCCTTCCAGGTGGCGGCCGTCACGCCCGGGGTGGACGCCCTGGGTGACGTCACCGTCCAGATCGAGGTGGAGAACGGGGAGCGCTTCACCGGGCGCGGCGTCTCCACCGACGTCGTCGAGGCCAGCGCGCGGGCGTACCTCGACGCGCTGAACCGGTCGCTGCGCCTGACGCACCGCAGCCGGGAGTTCCGGCCGTGACCCGGCCTGCCCGCCCCGACGCCCACCCGACGAGCGAGACACGTGGAGAAGACGACGCCATGACCACCACCATCAAGCTCACCGTCCCGCCCGACCAGACCCCCGCCGAGGAAGCCGAGCTGGTCGCGGCGGTGGCGTCCGCGATCGCGGAACGCACCGGCGAGGCGGAGATCCACTTCGAGCTGGAGAAGTCCGAGGAGGTCTCCTACCAGGCGATGGGCAACCGCACCGCGGCCTCCGACCGCTGGAACCGATGACCCGACCGAGGGATCCCACGTTGAGCGCCCCACGCACGCTGGTCGACAAGATCTGGGACGAGCACCTGGTCCGCACGTCGAACGCCGGTGCCGGCCCGGACCTGCTGTACGTCGATCTGCATCTGGTGCACGAGGTGACCAGCCCCCAGGCCTTCGAGGGGCTGCGCCAGGCTGGCCGCACGGTGCGCCGGCCCGATCTCACGGTCGCGACGATGGACCACAACGTCCCCACCGACCCCGACGTCGTCCGTGGGCGCCTCCCGGTGGCCGACGAGATGTCGCGGACCCAGATGGATGTCCTGGCGCGGAACTGCGAGGAGTTCGGCATCCGGCTGTTCCCGATGGGGTCTCGCAACCAGGGCATCGTCCACGTCATCGGCCCCGAGTTGGGCCTGACCCAGCCGGGCATGGTGATCGTCTGCGGTGACTCGCACACCGCGACCCATGGGGCGTTCGGGGCGTTGGCGTTCGGCATCGGCACCAGCGAGGTCGAGCACGTCCTGGCCACTCAGACCCTGCCTCAGAACCCGCCCAAGACCATGGCGGTGGAGGTGGTGGGGTCGCTCCCGCGCGGGGTGACCGCCAAGGACGTGATCCTGGGCATCATCAACCGGATCGGCGTGGACGGCGGGATCGGTCACGTCATCGAGTACCGCGGACAGATCATCCGCGGCTTCTCGATGGAGGAACGCATGACCGTGTGCAACATGTCGATCGAGGGTGGCGCGCGCGCCGGCCTGGTCGCCCCGGACGAGACCACGTTCGCGTGGCTGAAGGACCGGCCGTACGCGCCCTCCGGGGAGGGCTGGGACCGTGCCGTCGCGCACTGGCGGACCCTGGTCACCGACGACGGCGCGACGTTCGACCGCGTGGTGACCATCGACGCGGCCGGCCTCGAACCGTTCGTGACCTGGGGGACCACACCGGCCCAGTCGGTCCCGGTGACGGGGCGGGTCCCGCGGCCCGACGATGCGCCGGATGCCGCGACCGCCGAGCAGTGGCAGCGTGCGCTGACCTACATGGGTCTGGACGGCGGCGAGGCGATCGTCGGCCTGCCGATCGATCGGGTGTTCATCGGGTCGTGCACGAACGCGCGTCTGGGTGACCTGCGGGTCGCAGCCGAGGTCGTAGCGGGACGGCGGGTCGCCGATGGCGTCCGCGCGATGGTCGTGCCGGGGTCGGGGCTGGTGAAGGCGGCGGCCGAGGCCGAGGGCCTCGATCGGATCTTCGTCGAGGCGGGCTTCGAGTGGCGTGAGCCCGGCTGCTCGATGTGCCTGGGGATGAACCCGGACGTACTCGGACCCGGTGAACGGTGCGCCTCCACATCCAACCGCAACTTCGAGGGCCGACAGGGCGCGGGAGGACGCACCCACCTGGTGTCGCCGCAGATGGCCGCCGCCGCCGCGCTGATGGGACGGTTCGTGGACGTCCGTGAGGCGGTCAGCGACGTGGGTGCATCCGCGTGAAGCAGGTGACGCGCGTCGTGGGCACGGTGTGCCCGCTCGACCGGGCCGACGTCGACACCGACCAGATCATCCCCAAGCAGTTCCTCAAGCGCATCGACCGTCGCGGGTTCGGTCCGTTCGCGTTCTGGGGTTGGCGCTACGACGAGGACGGCGAACCGGTCGCGGACTTCCCGATGAACCGGCCGGAGCACCGCGACGCCTCGATCCTGCTGTCCGGACCCAACTTCGGCTGCGGATCGTCACGGGAGCACGCCGTGTGGGCGCTCGATGATGCCGGCTTCGAGGCGATCATCGCCCCCAGCTGCGCCGACATCTTCCGGACCAACTGCACCAAGGTCGGCGTCCTCACCGTCGAGCTCCCCGGCGGTGTGGTCCGCCAGCTGTTCGACCTGGTCGCCGACGACCCGACGGTCACGGTCACGATCGACCTGCGGGCACAGACGGTGAGCGCACCCGGTCTGGACACCAGCAGCTTCGACGTCGATCCCCACGTCAAGCACCGGCTCCTCAACGGCCTGGACGACATCGGACTGACCTCGCAACACGCCGACGCCATCGACGCCTTCGAGGACCACCGCCCCGCCTGGCTGCCGTCGCTTCGGTGAACCGGCGGTCGGTCGCGTTCGCGCACCGGTTCGACCGGTGAGGACATGTCGCCACGCCACCTGGCCCCTCGCGTCGGTCGGTTCTCGGCCCGAGGCGGATGATCCGGTCGTCGCCGGGGCGCGGGTCGCCGTAGCCGTCACGGTTGCTGGTCGCCACCCACAGCGAGCCGTCTGGGGCCTGCACAACCTGGCGGAGCCGCCCGAACTCCCCGACGAGCAACGGCTCCGCGGACGGCTCGGCGTCGGTGAGCGAGACCCGCCAGAGCCGTTGGCCACGCAGCGCCGCCAGGAACAGGTCGCCGTCCCACTGCGGGATGGCACCATCGACCAGGAACGCCGCGCCCGACCAGGACGCGTCCGCCGGCTGGCGGACGAACACCGGATCGATCAGCCCGTCGCGTCCCGCCCTGCCGGTGACCATCGGCCAGCCGTAGTTCCCCGCCGGCTGGATGCGGTTGACCTCGTCGTCACGGTCGGGCCCGAACTCCGCCGCGTACAGCTGCCCGTCGCCGTCCCATGCCAGGCCCTGGACGTTGCGGTGCCCCAACGAGTACACCGGGGAGCCGTCGAACGGGTTGTCGTCGGGGATCCGGCCGTCGGGCGTGATCCGCAGGACCTTCCCGGCCAGCGAGGAGCGGTCCTGTGCCCATTCGCCCACGGACGCGTCGCCCGTGCCGATGTAGAGCATGTCATCGGGTCCGAATGCGATCCGCCCGCCGTTGTGGATCGTGGCCTTGGGGATGCCGGTCAGGATCGGTTCGGCGTCGCCGCCGGGCTCGAAGCGCACCACCCGGTTGTCGTTCGCGGCCGTGTAGTAGGCGTACAACAGGCCGTCCCGAGCGAACGACGGTGACGCCGCCACCCCCAGCAGTCCCCCCTCCCCGGCGGCGTCGACCGAGAACTGGTGGACCTGACGGGGCGGTCCTCCCGGCGGCAGCTCCAGGACCCGGCCGGAGTCCTGTTCGGTGACGTAGGCCCTCTCGTCACCGACGAACGCCAACCCCCACGGCGCAGCGATCCCCTCCGCCACGACCGTGGTCGTGACCGCCACCGTCGCTGGCTGCGCGGGGGCGGGGCTGGCGGGAGTGGTCGCAGGCGTGGGGGCTGCGCCGGGTGCGGTCGCGGTTGGCGCGCCGGTCGTGGTGGCGGCCGGCGGAGGTGCGTCCCTCCTGGTCACCACGACGGCGATCAGCGCCCCGACGACCACGACCAGCGCAGCGGCCACCACCAGCCCGGTGCGGCGATCCACGTCGCCTCCTCCCCGCTCATGCAGCGAACGCATCCCTGCGGCATCCACCGTGCCAGCTATGCAATTCCGGCCTGTTGCCTCACCCGTCCGGACGGCGCGGGACCGCGACCGGTCGCCGATACGCTCCCGCCGTCGCAGCGACGGGGAGAGAGGTGGACGACCGACCGATCGGGGTGTTCGACAGTGGGTTGGGCGGCCTGACGATCGTGCGCGCGCTGGGCGATCTCCTCCCCGACGAGCACCTGGTGTACTTCGGCGACACGGGGCGCTTCCCGTACGGCTCCAAACCGCCTGAGCTGCTGCGCCGGTACTCCACCGAGATCGTCGATCTCCTCCTCGACCACGACGTGAAGATGGTGGTGGTGGCCTGCAACAGCGCATCGTCGGCGGCGCTGAGCTACCTGCGCGAGCGCTACACCGTCCCGATCGTCGGGGTGATCGAGCCGGGTGTGCGAGCCGCGCTGGACGTCACCCGTGGCAGCATCGGCGTGATCGGCACCGAGGCGACGATCTCGTCGGGGGCGTACGAGCGCGCGTTCGCCGCGTCCCGCACGGACGTCGAGGTCGTCACGCAGGCTTGTCCCGGTTTCGTCGAGCTGGTCGAGTCCGGCGACGTGGGGTCGACGCACTCCTACGGGGTGGTCGCGCCGAGGCTGGCCCCCCTCCGCGTCGCCGGGATCGACACCGTCATCCTCGGCTGTACCCACTACCCACTCCTCAGCCGCGTGATCAGCGACGTCCTCGGCCGCGACGTGGTCCTGGTCTCCAGCGCCGAGGAGACCGCGTTCGAGGTGCGCACGCTGCTGGAGCGCACCGGGCTGGGACGCCGTCCCGGGCAGGGCCCGGCCGAGCGGATCCTGTTGACCAGCGGCGACGAGGACCGGTTCCGCACGCTGGGGGATCGCTTCGCCGGGTTGGCCATGGGTCCGGTGCGGGGCTGGGACTGGCCGCCGGAGAGCGTCGAGCCGGAGGTGGACGACGTGGCCTCGGCTGCGACCGGCGCGTGGTGACGGTCACGGCGGTCGCGTTCGACCTGATGGACACCGTCGTGCGCGATCCGTTCCGCGAGGCCCTGACCGCGGCGACCGGCCGGGGGGTCGCCGACGTCCTGCGTGACCGTGAACCGGGGGTTTGGTCGCGGTTCGAGTGCGGGGACCTCAGCGAGGAGGAGTACTTCGCCAGCTTCCGCTGCCGGTTCGACGTCGTCGCGTTCCACACCGCCCGCCGTGCCGGGTACCGCTGGCTGCCGGGGATGCGCGAGCTCCTCGACGACATCGCCGGTCACGCCACGCGGGTGGCGGCGTCGAACTACCCCGTGTGGGTCGAGGAACTGGCCGACTCGCTCCTGGCCGACCGTTTCGAGCGTGTGCTCGCCTCCCACCACCTCGGCGTCCGCAAGCCCGACCGGCGCTTCTACCGCCGCCTGTGCCGTGAGATCGGGTCCGCCCCCGGACACGTCGTGTTTGTCGACGACCGCGACGAGAACGTCGACGCAGCGCGGCAGGCCGGGTTGCGCGCGCACCGCTTCGTCGACGCAGACGACGTCCGTCGCCGCCTGCGCGACGAGGGGCTGGCGGTGTGACGAGCGCTCAGGGGCCGGCGTCGTCGTCGAGGACGCCGGCCACCACCTCCGCCAGCGCGGGCCAGCGCGCCACCAGCGCCGGGTCGAGCCGGATCTCCCCGGTCGCGACCCACCACAAGCGGGCGACGTCGTCCGCTTCGTCGGGGAGCTGTCCGAGCCACGCCAGCGCTTCTGTGGCGTCGGCCCGGTGCCCTTCGCACCACGCCTGGGGACCCAGCCGGACGGCACAACGCCGCCCGAGGTAGCGATGGATGCCCGGGCCGCACATCTCGACCAGCCGCGCTTCGTGCCCGCAGCGGTCGCACTCGCCAGCCTCGACCGCACGGGGCCCCAGGTCGTCGCGATCCAGCCACGGGTAGCGGCTGCGGAGCGCCGCCCGCAGGGTCCGCGCATCGAAGGCCCTGCCCATGTCGCTGCTGTCTCGCATCGCCGGCGGTCCGTGCGACGCCGCGGCGGCGGCCCGACCTCGGCGACGCGACCACCCACGTAACGGCAGCGGTGGTGGCGACGGTGTGAGCGACCCTGCCCGGTGGTGGGTGTCCGCGCCGGGGAGTGCGCCAGCCCTCCTACCATGCGGCCGCACCGGCGTGGATCGGAAGGACAGGGGTGGCGCACCGCATCGCGGTGATCGCAGGCGACGGAATCGGCCCCGAGGTCATCGCCGAGGCGTTGAAGGTCCTCGACGTCGTGCAGGAAGCCGAGGGGTTCGACACCGACCGGGTCGCCTTCGCCCTCGGTGGTCAGCACTACCTCGAGACCGGCGAGGTACTCGACGACGCGACGCTGGGTGAGCTCGCCGGTTTCGACGCCGTCCTGCTCGGCGCGGTCGGGACACCCGACGTGCCGCCGGGTGTCCTGGAACGTGGGCTGCTGCTGCGCCTGCGCTCGGCGTTCGACCAGTACGTCAACCTCCGCCCGGTGAAGCTGTACCCGGGGGTGCGCTCGCCGGTCGCTGGCCTGACCCCTGACCGCTGCGACCTGGTGGTGGTCCGCGAGAACACCGAGGGGGTGTACGCCGGAGCCGGCGGGACGGTGTACCGCGGCACGCCGGCGGAGGTGGCCACGCAGGAGTCGCTGAACACCCGCCGCGGGGTGGAGCGCCTGGTGCGGTACGGCTTCGAACTCGCCGCCCAGCGGCGTGGCCGTCTCACCCTGTGCCACAAGACCAACGTGTTGACCCACGCCGGCGACCTGTGGGCGCGGACCGTTGCCGACGTCGCATCCGACCACAGCGACGTCGGCCACGATTACGTCCACGTCGACGCGATGTGCCTGTACCTGGTCACCCAGCCTGAACGCTTCGACGTGGTGGTCACAGACAACCTGTTCGGCGACATCGTGACCGACCTGGGCGCTGCCGTGCAGGGCGGGATGGGCTTGGCCGCGTCCGCCAACCTCGACCCGACCCGCCGACACCCCTCGATGTTCGAGCCGGTACACGGGTCGGCGCCCGACATCGCCGGGACCGGCCGCGCCGATCCGGTGGCGGGCGTGCTCAGCGTCGCGCTCCTGCTCGACTTCGTCGGCGAGGACGCCGGCGCCCGCAGGATCGAACGGGCAGTCAGTCGATGGCTGTCGAGCAGCGGACGCGACGAGGTCACCACCGCCACGGCCGGCGATCGCCTGGCGGAACTCGCTGCGGGGTGACGGTCCCGCCGTCCCCCCGGTAGCGTTCCCACCAGCCGGGACCGCTCCCCGATCAAGGGACGTTGGAATGCCCATCCCGAAGTCCGACAAGATCTGGTTCGACGGCGAGCTGGTGGACTGGGAGGCGGCCACCGTCCACTTCCTCACCCCCACTCTGCACTACGGCTACGGAGTGTTCGAGGGCATCCGCGCCTACGCCACCGACCGCGGGCCGGCGGTCTTCCAGCTCGAGGCGCACGTGCGCCGCATGTTCGACTCGGCGAAGCTGTACCCGCCGTTGGATCAGATCCCGTGGACACAGGAACAGGTGGCCGACGCGATCAAGGCGACCATCCGGGTCAACGGCCACGATGCCTGCTACATCCGGCCGGCGATCTTCCTCGGCTACGGCGAGATGGGCCTGAACCCCCTCCCATCCAAGCCGCAGCTGGCCATCGCCACGTGGGAGTGGGGGGCGTACCTCGGCGAGGAGGCGCTGGTCTCCGGCGTGCGGGTGATGACCAGCTCGTGGCGGCGGATCGGGAAGAACACGATCCCGCCGGCCGCCAAGGCCAACGGCCAGTACATCAACAGCTCGCTCGCCAAGGTCGAAGCTCTCCGCGGCGGGTACGACGAGGCGATCATGCTCAACGAGCACGGGTTTCTGGCCGAAGGCACCGGTGAGAACCTGTTCATCGTCCGCGATCGCGTGCTGCTCACCCCGCCGCTGGCGGACGGTCCCCTCGGCGGCATCACACGCGCCACCGTGATCGCCTTGGCCGGCGATCTCGACATCCGGGTCGAGGAGACACCGCTGGTCCGCACCGACCTGTACCTGGCCGACGAGGCGTTCCTGACCGGCACCGCGGCGGAGGTCACACCGATCCGTGAGGCCGACGGGCGTGTGATCGGCGAGCGCGGGCCGGTGACCACACGCATCCAGTCGCTGTACATGGACGTGGTCGCGGGGAAGGCCGACCGCTACAAGGAGTGGCTCGCCTACGTCCGCGAGTGACGCCTGGGCAGGCGGGGACGCGAACGCCGACAATCGCGGCCACGCCGACGCCGCGCCAACTGGACGACGCTCCGACGAGGTGGCACCCTGCCACACGCGCCGTGAACCGGCGCGCCCAGGAGCGAGACGTGATGCACGCGACCCGGATCCCGAAGCGCACCGCCGCTGTGCGGCGCGCCCGTCCGAGCGCGGACATCATCGCCATCGGCAGGCTCCCGTAGCCAGGCGACGAGCGCCGGGCTACGGGGGTGGCCCGGTCCGACCGGCGCCCTTCGGCTCCCCGGCGTCCACGACACGTGAAGGACGATCCGGTGAGTCAGGTACCCGCCCTGTACGACACGACCCTCCGCGACGGCACCCAGCGTGAGGGTGTGAACCTGACGGTGGACGACAAGCTCAAGATCGCCCGCCGCATGGACGAGCTCGGCGTGCACTTCATCGAGGGGGGCTGGCCCGGCGCCAACCCCAAGGACACCGAGTTCTTCCGCCGCGCCGCGGACGGACAGCTGCAGTTGCAGCACGCCACGCTGGCCGCGTTCGGCGCGACGCGCCACGCCCGCAACGCCGTGGAGGACGACCCCACGCTGAAGGCTCTCCTGGACGCCGACACCTCGGTGCTGTGCATCGTGGGGAAGGCCTGCGCCTGGCACGCCGAGGAAGCTCTCGGGGTGACCGGTGAGGAGAACCTCGCGATGGTGGCGGAGTCGATCGCCTACCTGGTCGCCGAACGTCGGCGGGTGTTCTTCGACGCGGAGCACTTCTTCGACGGGTACGCCCGGGACGCGGGCTACGCGCGCGACGTGGCACGCGTCGCAGCGGAGTCGGGCGCTGAGTGCGTTGTGCTGTGCGACACCAACGGCGGGGCGATGCCGTGGGATGTCGAACGGGTCGTCCGCCACCTCGTCGCCGACCTGCCGTGCGACGTGGGGCTGCACTTCCACGACGACGGCGGGTGCGCGGTCGCCAACTCCCTGGTCGGAGTCGAGGCCGGTGCCCGGCACGTGCAGGGCACCGCGAACGGGTTGGGTGAACGGTGCGGGAACGCCAACCTGTTCACGGTCCTCGCCGACCTGCAACTCAAGCGGGGGCTGCCGCTGGTCCCCACCGACCGGCTGTTGCGCATGACGCACGTGGCGCACGCCGTCGCTGAGCTGACCAACCAGACGCCACCGACCGCCCAGCCGTACGTCGGTTCCGGGGCGTTCGCGCACAAGGCCGGGCTGCATGCGTCGGCCGTGGCGAAGTCCGCCGACCTCTACCAGCACGTCGATCCCGCGCTGGTCGGGAACGAAACACGGCTGGTGGTGAGTGACCTGGCGGGTCGGGCCACCATCCAGCTCAAGGCGCGTGAACTGGGGCTGAGCCTCGACGAGACACAGGTCGCGGCGGTCCTCACCGAGGTCAAGCGTCGCGAGCACCAGGGGTGGAGCTACGACGCGGCCGACGCATCGTTCGCGCTGCTGCTCCGCCGGATCGTCGGGGACCTGCGAGAGCCGTTCGAACTCGAGCACTTCCGTGTCACCGTCGGCGGTGGCCACGGCGACGCGGGGGGACCGACCGCCGAGGCGATGGTGGCGGTGCGGGTGGCCGGTGAGCGCCGGCTGGGCGCAGGAGAGGGCAACGGCCCGGTCGACGCGCTCGACCACGCGTTCCGCAACGCCGCGAACGGCGCGTGGACCGCTCTCGACCGGGTGCACCTGTCCGACTACAAGGTCCGGATCATCGAACAGTCAGGGGGACGGTCCTCGGCCGGGGCGCACGGGACCGACGCGGTCACCCGGGTGCTGGTCACCACCACCGACGGCGAGGAGACCTGGGACACGGTCGGCGTGCACGGCAACATCGTGGAGGCGTCGTGGCTCGCTCTGGCCGACGCCTACGTCTACGCGATCCTGCGGGGGTAGCCACCGCTCGCGACTCAGCTGAAGTACAGGCCGCCCGGCGCGATGATCAAGCCGATGATGATCAGCACGATCCCCCACACCAGCGCCCCCTGGATCAGCCGGGCGACGCCGAACACGACCAGGATGATGCCGAGGATGGCCAGTAACGCTGTCATGGTTGGTCTCCGTTGGGTCGGCCCCCGCCGTCGGGGTCGGCTTACCAAGGAGAACGTGCCACGTGTCGTGGCCGGTGATGTCCGTTCGTACAGCAGTGCGTGACGGGCGGGCCACCTTGCGTGGCGTCCTGCGGCATCGACAGCGTGCGGTGGCGAGGGACACGTGGGCCTGATCGTCCGCTTCTCCGAACCGCGATCACCCACCCCGCAGTACGGGATCGTGGACGACGACCGCGTCGCGGTGATCGAGCCGCACCCGTTCACGTTGCACCGGCGAACCGGGCGGACCGTGCCGTTGGACGCGGTCCGGCTACTCGCTCCCGTCCTTCCCAGCAAGGTCGTGGGTGTGGGCCGCAACTACGTCGACCACGCCTCGGAGATGGGCGGCGATGTGCCGGCCGAACCGCTGCTGTTCCTCAAGCCCTCGACCGCCGTGATCGGCCCCTACGACGTGATCCGCTACCCGACCGATCTGACCAGCGAGGTGCACTACGAAGGGGAGCTCGCGGTCGTGGTCGGCCGCCTGGTGTCGCAGGTGACACCCGACCAGGCGCGCGACGCGGTCTACGGCTTCACGTGTGGCAACGACGTCACCGCCCGTGACCTGCAGCGCAGCGAACCGCAGTGGACGCGGGCCAAGGGCTTCGACACGTTCTGTCCGCTGGGCCCGGCGATCAGCACCGACCTCGACCCGTTCGACGCCCGCGTCCGCACCTACCTCGACGGCGAGCTCAAGCAGGAGGCCAGCACCGCGGCGATGGCGTTCGATGCACTGAGGTTGGTGTCGTACGCGTCGCAGGTGATGACGCTCCTGCCCGGCGACGTCATCCTGACCGGGACGCCCGCGGGGGTGGGACCGCTGCAGCCGGGCCAGACCGTCCGGGTGGAGATCGAGGGGATCGGAGCGCTGGAGAACCGTGTGGAAGTCAGGTCGTGACCTCCCACCGGCTACGGTCCCAGGGCGACGAGGAGGGGCAACAAGTGGGCAACGTGTACAAGAAGATCGAGCTGGTGGGGTCGAGCGAGGAGGGCATCGACGATGCGGTCCGGACCGCGATCCGCCGTGCAGCGGAGTCGATGCGCAACCTCGACTGGTTCGAGGTGAAGGAGGTCCGCGGATGGATCAAGGACGGCCAACCCCAGCACTTCCAGGTCGTCCTCGACGTCGGCTTCCGCCTCGAGGAGGGGGAGGCGGTGGGATGACGCCGACGGAGGTGCGGTGACCGACCCGATCCCCAACGTGCTCGCGGAGCGGTACGCCTCCGCGGACATGCGCGCGATCTGGTCGCCACGAGCCAAGGTCGTCACCGAACGGCGGCTGTGGGTCGCGGTGCTCCGCACCCAGCAGCGTCTCGGCGTCGACGTGCCCGACGGGGTCGTCGAAGCGTACGAGACGGTCGTCGACCAGGTCGATCTCGAGTCGATCGCCGAACGCGAACGGCGGCTGCGTCACGACGTCAAGGCCCGCATCGAGGAGTTCTGTGCGCTGGCCGCCACGGAGCACATCCACAAGGGCATGACGTCACGGGACGTGACCGAGAACGTCGAGCAGCTCCAGATCGTCCGGTCGCTGACGTTGGTGCGCGACCGGGCGATCGCTGCGCTCGCGCGGCTCGCGCAGCTGGCTGCCACCCACCAGACGCAGCCGCTGACGGGGCGCACACACAACGTCCCCGCCCAGGTCACCACCGTCGGGAAGCGCTTCGCGAACGCCGGGCAGGAACTGCTCGCCGCGCTGCGGCGGGCGGAGGATCTGTTGGCCGGCTACCCGCTGCGTGGCCTCAAAGGCCCCGTCGGGACCCAACAGGACCAGCTGGATCTGCTCGGCGGGGACGAGGAGAAGCTCGAGGACCTCGAGGTCGAGATCGCCGAGGAACTGGGCTTCCGCGAGGTGCTGGTCAGCGTCGGCCAGGTCTACCCCCGGTCCCTGGACCTCGACGTGGTCGCGGCGGTGGTGCAGCTGGCGGCCGGTCCGTCCAGCCTCGCCACCACGCTGCGTCTGATGGCCGGGCACGGCCTGGTCACGGAGGGCTTCGGCGACGAGCAGGTGGGTTCGTCGGCGATGCCACACAAGATCAACGCCCGGTCCTGCGAGCGCATCAACGGGTTCGCGCGCATCCTGCGCGGGTACCTGACGATGGTCGCTGGCCTGGCCGGGGAGCAGTGGAACGAGGGTGACGTCTCCGACTCGGTCGTCAGGCGCGTCGCCCTCCCGGACGCGTTCCTCACGGTGGACGGGCTGTTCGAGACGTTCCTCACCGTCCTCGACGAGCTCCACGTGTTCGACGCCGCGATCGACCGTGAACTGCAACGTGAGCTGCCGTTCCTCACCACCACCAAGGTCCTGCTCGCGGCTGTCGGGAAGGGCATGGGGCGCGA
The DNA here is from genome assembly GCA_030776725.1 of Actinomycetota bacterium. Lineage (NCBI taxonomy): Bacteria > Bacillati > Actinomycetota > Actinomycetota bacterium. Next base: position 4,673 of record JALYHG010000195.1, on the reverse strand, counting down.
GACCGCTCACGCGGTGATCCGCGCCCACGCGGTCGCCGCCACCCGCGCTCTGCGTGACGGCGGCGACAACGATCTGCTGGCCCGGCTGGCTGCCGACGAGCGCCTCCCACTGGGGGAGGACGAGCTGAGCGCGCTGGTGGAGCGGCCGATCGACCTGACCGGCGCCGCGCCACGGCAGGTCGCGGTGTTCTGCGCCGCGGCGGAAGCGATCGTGAAGGACCACCCGGACGCCGCCGGGTACGAACCCGAGCCGATCCTGTGACCGCCCCGCGCGGAGCGACCGACGATCGGCCGCCGCGGGTCCGGCTCGCACCCGCCCCGACCGGGGCGCTGCACGTCGGCAACCTGCGAACCGGCCTGTTCAACTGGCTGCATGCCCGCCGCCACCGCGGCACGTTCGTGCTCCGCATCGAGGACACCGACCAGGCGCGCGCCACGCCCGAGGCCCTGCGCGGCGTGCTGGACGCGCTGCGGTGGGCGGGGCTGGACTGGGACGAGGGGCCGCAGGTCGGCGGGCCGTACGGGCCGTACATCCAGTCGGAGCGGGCACCGTTCCATGCGGCGCTGGTGCGCCGACTGATCGAAGCGGGCCTCGCCTACCAGGACTTCGCCACGGTCGAGGAACTCGAGGCGTACCGCGAGACGCTGCGGGCCGAGGGCCGCCCGCCGGTGCTCAAGGGGCCGCTGCGTGGCGAGCGCCGCCCGGGCGAGCTGGGTGACCCGTCGATCCGGCTGCGCACGCCTGAGGCCGGCGAGGTCGTCGTCGACGACGTGGTCCGCGGTCGCGTCAGCTTCGACTGGTCGAGCATCGGTGACTTCGTCGTGCAACGGGCCGACGGATCGGTGACGTACCCGCTGGCGAACGCGGCCGACGACGTCGCGCAGGGCATCACGCTGGTGTGCCGCGGTGAGGACCTGCTGTCGGTCACGCCGAGGCAGGTCCTGCTCTACGAGGAACTGACCAAGGACGGGTTGGTCGACGAGTCGTTGGCGGAGGCCGGCTTCCCCGCGCGCGCTCCCGGGTGGGTGGCGCCGCGCTGGTTCGCGCACCTGTCGCTGGTGGTCGGCGAGGACCGCAAGCCCCTGTCGAAACGGCACGGAGCGACCGCCGTGCAGGAGTTCGCCCGGCAGGGCTACCTGCCGGAGGTCGTGTTGAACTACCTGGCGTTGCTGGGATGGGCGCCGGGCGACGGGCGCGAGCGGTTCGGTGTCGACGAGCTGATCGAGGCCTTCGACCTCGCCGACGTGGGCAGGACCGCAGCGGCGTTCGATTTCGACAAGCTGACCGCGTTCAACGGCGAGCGCATCCGTGGGCTGCCCGCCGACGAGCTCGCCGACCGGCTGGTGCCCTACCTCGACGGGACCTACGGCGAGCCGCTGACCGGGCGCCCGCCCGGTGACCAGGAGATAGCACTGCTGCGCCGCCTGGTCCCACTGGTGCAGGAACGGATGCAGCGTCTCGACGAGATCCGCCAGTACGCCCCGGCGTTCTTCGCCGAGGTGGTCGAGCTCGACCCCGAGTCGGTCGATGCCGTCCTGGGCAAGCCCGGCGCTGTCGCGGCGTTGGAAACCGCAGCCGACACCCTCGAGACGCTCGACGACTGGACCGAGGCTGCGATCGAGGCGGCGCTCCGCGGCCTGCTCGACCGACTGCAGATGGGGGCGCGGAAGGTCTTCCAACCGATCCGCGTTGCAGTGACCGGGTCACGCGTGTCGCCTCCGCTGTTCGAGTCGTTGGCGCTGATGCCCAAGCAACGCGTCATCCAACGCATCCGCGACGCCATCCCGGTCGCGCACGAGGCCGGCGGAGGATGAGGTGTTGCGCTTGCCGGGTTACAGCGGCTGCCGCGGGCGACGGTCGCACAGGTTTGGCCGGTGTTGCCCGGCACGGTTACCATGAGGCCCGCTTTCGGGGGTGGTGTAATTGGCAACACGACGGGTTCTGGCCCCGTTATTGAGGGTTCGAGTCCTTCCCCCCGAGCGCACCGGCCGGCCGCACAGCGAGCCGGCCCACGCCCCCGTCGTCTAGCGGCCTAGGACGCCGCCCTCTCAAGGCGGTAACGGCGGTTCAAATCCGCTCGGGGGTACGAGGCGTGACTCTGGGGAGTGACTCTGGGGTGACGCTAGGGGGTGACGCTGGGGGGTGACGCACCACGCGTCACCCCCTAGTGCGTTCCCGTCGCGAGGTCCGTCGCGAGGAACGAACGCAGCCGCGTGTGCACGTGCTCGAGGTTCGTCACCGGGACGTACTCGCCGGCACGGTGCGCCTGGCTGGTGATGCCCGGCCCGTAGTTGACTGCCGGCACCCCAGCTGCGGCGAACCGCGCCACGTCCGTCCAGGCCTGTTTCCCGGTGACCGGAGCGTCGACCGCTTCCACCAGCCCACGGACGAGGGGGGCGTCCAAGCCCGGCGGCGCCGGCGGCGCCCGGTCCACGATCGTGACCTCCGCGCGGTCGGCGACCCAGCGGCGCAGCTCGGCCTCGGCCTCGTCGAGGGTGCGGTCGGGCGCGAACCGGTAGTTGACGTTGATCGTGAAGCGACCAGGGATGACGTTGCGGGCGTTGTCGGTCCACGCCTGCGTGGCGGTGAGCACGTCGCGGAACGCGATCCCGTCGACCTCGACGTCACGGGGGGCGGGATCGTGCAGGTCGGCCAGGAGCGGCGCCGCCTTCGTCAGTGCGTTGTCTCCCAGCCAGGGACGGGCGGAGTGCGCGGGGCGGCCGACGATCGACAGCTCCGCATGCAACCCACCGAGGCAGCCGACCTGGACCTCCAGATCGGTGGGTTCCAGGACGATCGCCAGGCTGGCGTCCGACAGCCACGGCAGCGCAGCCAGGACCGACCCCAGCTCGTTGGCCTCTTCCGGCCCTTCCTCACCGGCGTACAGCACCAGCGCCAGGTCGTACGGCGACCGCGCGCGCAGCGCCTCATCGGCGAACAGAGCCTCCGCCACCGCGATGCCACCCTTCATGTCCGACGCGCCCCGCCCGACCACCACGGCACCGTCGCCACGGTCCTCGACGCGGGCTTCGGCGTCCTCCTCGGTGGGTGGCACCACGTCGAGGTGTCCCACCAGCAGGATCAGGGGACGCCCACCCGACCCGCCCACCACCAGACTGTCGCCGACCCGGTGGATCGTGGCGACCGAGGCGTAGCGTTCCTCCAGCGCGTCGGTGAGCGGCGCCTCGTGGCCGGTGACCGACAGCTGGGCGCAGAGCTCCACGAGGCGTCCGGGCAGGTCGAGCGGTGCGTGTCTCACGTCTGCACCTGGAACTCCCGCAGCGCCTGGTTCAGGGAGGTCTTGCGGTCGGTGGACGCGGTGCGCTCACCGATGATCAGCGCGCACGGCAGGTGGTAGGTCCCGGCCGGGAAGTCGCGGGGCCGCGTCCCGGGCACGACCACCGCGCGTGGGGGGACCACGCCGCGTGCCGTCGACGGCTCGTCTCCGCGGACGTCGATGATCGGGGTCGATGCGGTGATCACGGTCAGCGCCCCCAGCACGGCTTCGCGACCGATGCGCGCGCCTTCCACCACCACGCACCGCGACCCGATGAACGCGCCATCCTCCACGATGACGGGGTCGGCGCCGGGCGGCTCGAGGACGCCGCCGATGCCCACACCGCCCGACAGATGCACGTCACGGCCGATCTGCGCACACGACCCCACGGTGGCCCACGTGTCGACCATGGTCCCCGACCCCACCCACGCCCCGATGTTGACGTAGCTGGGCATCATCACCACGCCAGCCTCCAGGAACGACCCGTAGCGGGCCGTGCCGGGTGGGACCACCCGCACCCCGTTGTCGGCGTGGCCGGTCTTCACCGGGATCTTGTCGTGGTACTGGAACGGCCCGGCCTCCATGCGCATCATCTCGGCCTGGCGGAAGTACAGCAGGATCGCCTCGCGCACCCACGAGTTGACGGTCCACTCGCCGTCCTCGTCGGTCGGCGGGTCGGCGACGCGCAGCTGTCCACGGTCCAGCAGCGCCATGGTCTGCGCGACCGCGTCGCGGACCTCCAGCGCGTCCCACGCGTCCCCACCTGCGTCGAACGCTTCCCGGACGCTGCGGCGCAGCTCTTCGGTCACAGTCGGCCTCCGCGTCGACCGCGCCGACGCTAGCAACCGTGCGTGGACCGCAACGCAGGGTCAGCCCGGCAGCCGCCCCGCGTCGATCGCTGCCGCCCACCGCTCCACCGCCGCTTCGCACTCCGCGGCGCTGGGCACCAGCGCCAGGCGCACCCACCCGGCGCCGGACGGCCCGAACGAACGACCCGGCGAGGCGATCACCCGCTCGGCGAGCAGAGCCTCGACGTAGGCAACGTCGTCTCCTCCGGGTGCGCGGAACCACACGTAGAACGTCGCGTCGCTCCCCGAGACCGCGATCCCCCGGGACTCGAGGAACGGCAGCACCACCGCACGCTTGGCAGCGAAGATGGCGCGGCGCTCGTCGACGTGGTCCTGATCGCCCCACGCCGCGATCGCGGCGGCCTGCACGAACGTCTGGGGCGCGGTCCCGACGTTAGGCCGCAGCAGGCGCTGCCGGGTGATCAGCTCCGGGTCCCCGACGATCGCTCCGGCCCGGTACCCGGTCATCCCCGAGCGCTTCGACAGCGACACGAACGCCAGCACCCCGGTCAGGTCCCCGTCGCACACCTCCAGCAGCGACGGGGCG
>JALYHG010000194.1 GCA_030776725.1 Actinomycetota bacterium | reverse complement strand
CCGCGCTGGTGCCCACGCGGGCGTGGAGCGGGCCGCGGTCGGGGGGCCAGGCCCGGACCCGGCCAACACCGCACGGCGGCAGGTCGCCGCCGAACGCGGTCACGTGGCGCGCGAAGGCGGGTCGTTGGTGTTCCACACCGCCTTCTACCTCCTGCTGATCGGGGTGGTGGTCGGCAAGCTCACGACGTTCACCGGCCAGGTCGGCGTCGTGGAGGGCGAACCCGGCTTCACCGACACCTGGGTGGCGTACTGGGTCAAGGACGCCGGCCGGTGGTGGGGCACGGATGATCACGCTGGCTTCCAGCTGGACCTGGACCGCTTCGACGTCGAGTGGAGCGGGGCTGCGCAGCCGGTGCTGTTCCGCTCGGACGTCAGCATCCGCCACGCCGACGGGCGGACCCAGCAGCGCACCACCGTGATCAACGATCCCCTGGTCGTCGACGGGATGAAGGTCCACATGCTCGACTGGGGGTACGCGGCCAGGGTGGTCGTCCGCGACGGCGACGACGTCGCCCACGACGGGTGGATCCACATGACCGCGGTCGGCGGCGGCGTGTGGCGTGGCGCGGTGAAGGCCCCGGGCGTCGAACCGCAGATCGGTCTGGAGGTGCACCTGTTCCCCGACGCCCCGGAGGGCCCCGACGGTCGCCCGGTCCCCACCGGCTGGCCCGGCGCGCGCGCCCCGCTCCTGTTGTACACCGCGTGGGCCGGTGATCTGCGCTTCGACCGGGTCCAGGGCGTCAACGACCTCGACACCACCGCGATGCGTGAGCTCGGCGTCGGGGCGCTGCGGCCGGGGTTCCAGGCGGAGCTGCCCACCGGTGCGACCGTGGCGTTCACCGACCTCAGGCGGTGGGTCGGGTTCCAGGTCAGCCGCCGCCCAACCGACCCGCTGCTGCTGGCCGCCGCCGGGTTCCTCCTCGTTGGGCTGATCCCGGCCCTGTACGCTTACCGGCGCCGAGTCTGGGTCGAGGCCGACCAGATCGACGGGACCACACGCATCATCGTCGCGGGCCACGCCCTGCAACGACCGCAGGCCTTCGAGGAGGAGTTCCCCGCCATCGTCGCCGCCCTGCGTCGGCGCCTGGAGCCCGACGCCGCCGGGCGAGCCGGCCTCGACCCCGACCCCGACGCCTCCCGGGAGGTGGTCCGCCCATGACCGAGACCCAACTCGCCGAGCTGTCCCGGACCCTGTTCTTCCCGTGGACGTTCCTGCTGTACGCCGCGGCGATGGTCGCGTCGTTCTACCGGCTGGCGTTCACGCAGGTCGACCGCGGCGACGGCGAGCGGCCACGGGCAGGTATCGCCGTGGGGCGGCTGGGCGTGGCCTTCACCGTGGCCGGACTCGGGACCCACCTCGCCTCGATCGTGACCCGATCGATCGCCGCCGGCGGGCGCGTCCCGTTGGGCAACATGTACGAGTACTCCTCGGCGATGGGCTTCGGCGTCGTGCTGATCGCGCTGGTGGTCGTCCACGGGCGGTTCCGCCGTCCCGAGCTCAACGGCTTCCTGCTGATGGGGGCGCTGGTGATGATGGGCAGCGCGCTGGTGCTGTACGCCCCGGCCGGACCCCTGATGCCGGCACTGCAGACGCACTGGCTGAAGATCCACACCTTCTCGATGATGATCGCCTCGACCATCTTCATCGTCGCGTTCGTGTTCACCGGGCTGTACCTGATCCGCGACCTCGCCGAGCGACGCGTCGCGTCGACCCTGGACGCGTCGCACCGCGGCTCGACCGTCGGGGCCGCCTACTCCCCGGTGGCGCTCGACGACCACGATCCCGCGGCGCCCGGAGACCGCCCCGAGGGCTACGAGGACGACACCGGCCTGGCGGACCGCCAGCTGTACGGGCGGGCGCTGCGCGACGCGGTCAACCCCGTCCCGGTCGTGATCGGCGCGACCGCGCTGACGGTCGCCTACGCGCTGTTGTTCGACAACCCGGTCGCGACCGTAGTCGCCCCGGCGGCGGTCGCGTTCGGGGTGGTGACGGCGTGGTGGACCCTGCCCGCCCTGCCGTCGGCCGCGACGCTGGACTCCCTGGCCTACCGCACCACCGCGTTCGCGTTCCCGATCCTGACGTTCGGCGTGATCGCCGGGGCGGTGTGGGCCGAGCAGAGTTGGGGACGGTACTGGGGGTGGGACCCCAAGGAGACGGGCGCGTTCCTCGCGTGGATCGCCTACGCCGGGTACCTGCACTCGCGGGCGACCCGGGGGTTGCGCGGTCGGGGTGCTGCGGGGATCGGCGTGGTCGCGTTCCTGCTGCTGATGTTCACCTACTACGCGGTGAACCTGTGGATCACCGGGTTGCACAGCTACGCGGGCGCCGCGACCAGCAACCCGCCGTGGATCGGGATCGCCGGGGCGCTGGTCGTGTACGGCCTCGTCAAGGCCGTCACGGCACGTGCCGCCACCGACCCCGGGAGAGGTTGACATGGCCGCGTCGCAGACCACCCTGACGGTCGGTGACCGGCTGCCGGACGTCACGCTGCCGCGGGTGGACGACGGCAGCCCGGTCGACCTGCGCGGCTCGGTGCGCGACGCGGCGGTGGTCGTGTTCACGCATCCCGACTGCGACGGGTGCGACGACTACGTCGCGGCCCTGGCCAGCGGGATCGAGGACCTGGGCGACTGGAACGCGGTGGTGCGGGTGGTGCCGTCAGGACGGGCCCCGGCCGCGTCCGAGGATCTGGCCGTCGTGGAGGACGAGGACGGGGCGCTGCGCCGGCGTTGCGGCCTGGACCCGGATGTGGCTGCGGTCGTGGTCGCCGACCGGTTCGGCGAGGTCTGGGAGGTGACGAGCGCCGAGGACGGCCACGACCTGCCTGACCCCGACCAGGTCGAGTCGTGGGCCCGGTTCCTGGCCACCCAGTGTCCCGAGTGCGGCGTGCCCGACCGGCCCGACACCGGCGGGTGGGTCGTGTGGTAGCCGCCGACTACGGCAGGTCCTCGACCAGCCTCAGCTCCCGCGGCGCGGCGTGGCGCGGGGCGTGGGCCGCAACGAAGTCACGCAGCTCGTCCAGCGTCGGTGGGTCGAGCCGGTCCGACGCCACGCAGTAGGCCACCACCCGCTCACCCCAGTCCGGGTCGGGGTGACCGATCACAGCCGCGTCGGCCACACGCGGATGGGCGCGGAGCAGGGCGGCGAGCTGCCCGGCGGCGACCTTCTCGCCCCCGGTGACGATCACGTCGTCACCGCGGCCGAGGATCTCCAGGCGGCCGTCGTCGGTCCAGCGGCCGAGGTCGGTGGTGTGCAGCCACCCGTCAGCGTCGAGCACCGCGGCGGTGAGGTCGGGTCGGCCGCGGTAGCCGCGCATCACGACCGGGCCGCGGATGGCGATGCACCCGTCGGCGTCGACGCGGACCTCCACACCGTCCAGTGGCACGCCGTCGTACACGCACCCGCCGCAGGTCTCGGTCATGCCGTAGCTGACGGTCACCGGCGCGCCGGCCGCCGCGGCGCGCTCCCGCAGCCGCCGCCCAGCAGGCGCCCCGCCGACGAGCACACGGCGGAAACGGGTGACGTCGACCCGGGCGTCGAGCAGGCGGTGCAGCATCGTGGGGACCAGCGCGACGTGGGTGGCGGCGTCTGCGGCGGCGACCGACGCCGCGTCGAAGCCCGCCTGGACGATCGGCGCGGTCCCCACCTGCCAGGCGCGCAACAGCACGAGGATGCCGGCAACGTGGTGCAGCGGCAGGCAGCACAGCCACCGGTCGTCGGGTGCCCACCCCAGACGGTCGAGACTGGCAGCCACCGACGCGGTCAACGCCTGGTGGGTCAGTTTCACGCCCTTGGGCGGTCCGGTCGTCCCGGAGGTCGTCACCACCAGTGCGGTGTCCGCTGCCACGGGGACCGGATCGGGGAGCGAGACGTCGCCGTCATCACCACGCAGAACGGCGGGGCGGAGCGCCGCCAAGATCCGAGCCACCACGTCGTCGGGCGCATCGGCGGGTAGCGGCAGCAGCGCGTCCCCGCGCGCCCACGAACGCTGCATCACCTCGAGCGCCTCGGGCGTGGCCGGCAGGCGGAGCGCGACCAGCCTGGCGGCGTCCGTTGGGCTGCCCACGGTTGGCTACCGTAGTCGGCGACATCGCCGCTGGTCAGGAGCCGTCCGTGACGAGCCCGGATCGCTCCCGCACGTTCCCCGAGCGTGGCTGAGCGGTCCCGGTGCGGGTCTGGGTCGAGGCGGCACGACCGCGGACGCTCCCCGCGGCGGTCGTCGCCGTCGTCGTGGGAACCGCCGCGGCCGAGCGTTTCATCGTCTGGCGGTTCGTCGCGGCGCTCGCTGTCGGGGTCTCGGTCCAGGTCGGTGTGAACTACGCCAACGACTACTTCGACGCGGTCCGCGGCGTGGACACCCCCGAGCGGGTCGGCCCGCGACGGGCGGTGGCTTCCGGCTTGGTCACCGGGGCACAGATGTGGCGGGCCACCCTCGCCGCGTTCGGGATCGCTGCTGTGGCGGGCCTGCTGCTCGCGGCTGCTGCCGGTTGGGAGCTCGTCGCGGTGGGAGCGGCAGCGCTCGCAGCCGCGCTCACCTACAGCGGCGGTCCCCGCCCGTACGCCTCCGCCGGTCTGGGTGAGCTCGCGGTGTTCGTGTTCTTCGGTCTCGTGGCCACCGCCGGCTCGCAGTACGTCCACGACGAGCGGCTGGCGGCCGTGGCCGTCACCGCAGCCCTGCCGGTGGGGCTGCTGGCCACCGCGATCCTGGTCGTCAACAACCTCCGCGACATCCCCACCGACCTCGCCGCCGGGAAGGCCACCCTCGCCGTCCGCCTCGGTGACCGCCGCACCCGGACCCTGTACACGGTGATGGTCGGCGGGGCGCTGGTGCTGACGGTGGCGGTGGCTCTGTCCGCACACAGCGCGTGGCCTCTGCTCGCGTTGGGGTCGGCGCCACTGGCCGTGGCGGTCACCCGGATGGTGCGCACCGCCACCCAACCGCGGGCGCTGATCGACGCCCTGGTCGGGACGGTCCGGCTGCACGTGGCGTACGGACTGCTGCTGGCGGTGGGCCTGTGGTTGACGTGACGTTGGGCGGCGACGACCTGCGGGCCGAACCGTTCCGGGTGCCGATGCGGACCCGGTTCCGGCGCGTCGACGAGCGCTGCGGGGTGCTCGTCGCCGGCCCCGCTGGGTGGGGGGAGTTCTCGCCGTTCCCCGACTACGGCCCGGTCTACGCCAGCCGGTGGCTCGCGGCGGCGCACGAGGCAGCCACACGTGCCTGGCCGGCGCCCGTCCGCGACCGCATCCCGGTCAACGTCACCGTCCCGGCGGTTGACCCGCGACAGGCTCACGACCTCGTCCGGCGTTCCGGGTGCCGCACCGCGAAGGTGAAGGTGGCCGAGCCCGGCCAGCGGCTCAGCGACGACGTGGCCAGGGTCGAGGCCGTCCGCGAGGCGCTCGGCTCGGGCGGACGGATCCGCGTCGACGCCAACGGCGCGTGGGACGTCGACGAAGCCGTCCGTGCGATCCGCGCCCTCGACCGTGTCGGCCTGGAGTACGTCGAGCAGCCGGTGGCGACGTGCGCGGAGATGGCGCTGCTGCGGCGCCGCATCGCCGTCCCGATCGCAGCTGACGAGGTGGTCCGAACGGCCGACGACCCGCTTCACGTCGCCGGGCTGGACGCCGCCGACGTGGTCGTGATCAAGGTCCAGCCGCTGGGCGGGGTGTGGCCGGCACTGGAGGTCGCCACGGCGGCTGACGCCGCCGGACTGTCCGTCGTCGTCTCGTCGGCGTTGGAGACCTCGATCGGGCTGGCTGCCGGGGTGGCTCTCGCCGCAGCTCTGCCGCGGTTGCCGTACGCCTGTGGACTGGCCACTGCCGCCCTCCTGGACGGCGACGTCGTCCGCGATCCGCTCCTGCCGGAGGCCGGCACGATCGTGGTCCGCCGCCCGAGCCCCGACCCCGATCTGCTGCGCAGGTGGGCCCCGTCTCGCGACCAGGCCCGTGGCCTGCTCCGCCGGCTGGAGACCTGTGCGGCCATCATGGCAACCACAGACGGTTCAGGCGCCACGGCTCTCGCTGCCGAGGACGACCGGTGACGGCCACCAACCCCTCACACGCGCTGGCGCTGACCGTCGTCGACGAACTCGCCCGCCACGGCTTGACCGACGCGGTGCTCGCCCCTGGCTCGCGATCGGCGGCGCTGGCGATGGCGCTGCACGACGACCCGCGGGTGCGCGTGCACGTCCAGATCGACGAGCGCTCCGCGGGGTTCGTCGCGCTCGGCCTGGGCAAGGCCACCGGCCGTCCCGCCGTCGTGCTCACGACCTCCGGGACAGCCACCGCGAACCTGTTCCCGGCCGTGGTCGAGGCCCATCAGGCCCGCGTCCCGTTGCTGGCGCTCACCGCGGACCGGCCGCCGGAGCTGCGTCACACGGCCGCGAACCAGACCATCGACCAGCTGAAGCTCTTCGGGGACCACGTGCGCTGGTTCGTCGAGGTCGGCGTGGCCGAGGACCGCCCCGGCGTCGTCGGCTACTGGCGGTCGACCGTGTCACGGTTGTGGGCCGAAGCGCTGGGCGTGCGCGGACCGGCCGGCCCGGTTCACGCCAACGTCGCCTTCCGGGAGCCGTTGGTGGCGCTCGCCGATGACGGGCGCGCCCCGCCCGCGACGTTCACCCAGCGGCTGGACGGACGTGCGGACGCCCGACCGTGGACGGTGGTCGCGCGCGGAGCCCGCCCCGCCCCGGAGGCCGCCGTGGAGGCGCTGGCCGGGCGCATCGCGGACACCGAACGTGGGCTGCTCGTCGTCGGGGACACCGCCGCCCCGCCGGGACCGATCGTCGACCTGGCCCACGCGGCAGGATGGCCGCTGATCGCCGAGCCGCCGTCGAGCGCCCGCACCGGCCGGTACGCGATCAGCACCGCCCACGCCCTGCTCGACCATCCGCCGTTCGCTGCGGCGCACCGCCCCGACCTGGTGGTGCGGATCGGACGCAGCGTCCTGTCCCGCGCTGTCGAGGGCCACCTCGGACCAGATGTGTCACAGGTCCTGATCGACCCGGACGGGGTGTGGCTGGATCCTGGACGCGTGGTCGGCCAGCTGGTCGTGGCCGACCCGGCACTCGCCTGCGAGGCGGTGACCGCCGCGCTTCCGGGCGCCCGCACGTCCGGCTGGCTCGAAGCATGGCTGGGTTACGAGCGTGTGGCCCGCACCACCCTCGACGCGGTCCTCGACGGGTCGGCGAACCCGAGCGAACCCCGGACCGCCCGCGACGTCGCCGCGGCCGTCCCGTCCGGCGGCACGCTCGTGGTGGCGTCGAGCCGTCCGGTGCGCGATCTGGACCTCGCCATGGGCCCGCGCGACGGGGTTGGTGTCCTGGCCAACCGCGGCGCCAGTGGGATCGACGGGTTCGTGTCCACCGCCCTGGGCGTGGCGCTCGCGACGGCGCCGGCCCCGACCGTGGCTCTCGCGGGCGATCTGTCGCTGCTGCACGATGCCAACGGGCTGCTGCTGCGTGCACACGCCGGCGAGGTGGACCTGCCGCTGGTCGTGGTCAACAACGACGGCGGAGGCATCTTCCACTTCCTGCCACAGGCGCGCTTCCCCGCCAGCTTCGAGCGGGTGTTCGCCACGCCCCACGGCCTGGACCTGGCCGACTTGGCAGGCCTGCACCGCGTCGCCCACACCCGGATCGGCCGAGCAGACGAGCTGACGCCGGCGCTGGGAGCCGCCGCCGCCGCCGGCGGGATCCACCTGATCGAGGTCTCCACCGACCGTGAGGAGACCGTGGCGCTGCACCGGCGGATCCTCGCGGAGATCGCTGCGGCCCTCGACCGCCTGCCGTGAGGCCCGACGCGCCGACCGGTGGGGGATCGCTTCACCACGATCTCGCGCTCAGCCCTCGAACGCCGACTGCATCGCGCGGAGCTTCAGTCGCGTCTCCTCGAGTTCCTCCTCCGGCAGCGACCCGGCGACGACGCCGGCACCCGCGAACAACCGCGCCCGGGCGCCGGCGAGCTGCGCGCAGCGCAACGCGATCCCGAACTCGCCGTCACCGCGGGCATCGACCCAGCCCACCGGGCCGGCGTAGCGTCCGCGGTCCATGCCCTCCAGCTCACGGATCACGTCGACCGCGACATCGGTCGGCGCCCCCCCAACGGCAGCCGTCGGGTGCAGCGCGCCGGCGAGCTCGAGGGCGGTTGCGGCGTCGCGGCTGTGGCCGGTGACCGTGGTCGCCAGGTGCTGGACGTTGGCCAGGCGCCGCAGCCACGGCTCGTTGTCGATCTGGAGGTGCCCACAGCGCCCGGCGAGGGCATCCCGGACGGAGTCCACGGCGAGTTCGTGCTCGCGGCGGTCCTTCTTGGAGGCCAGCAGTTGCTCTCCGAGCCGCGCGTCGTCGGTGACGTCGTCGCCGCGCCGTGCCGACCCGGCCAGGACGATCGAGGTGATCTCATCGCCGGCCCGCCGCACCAGCAGCTCGGGGGTCGCCCCGACCAGTCCGTCGATCATGAAGGTCCAGCAGTCACCGAAGCGGTCGTGCAGGCGCCGGGTCAGCAGCCGCCCGTCGACCGGGGAGCGGGTCCACACGAGTTCGTCACGGGCGAGCACGACCTTGTCGAGCCGGCCAGCCTCGATCCGGGCGATCGCCTCGGCGACCGACTCGAGCCAGCGCAGGTCCGGCTTGGAGGCGCCGGCGTACCGGACCCGGTCGCCAGCCGCCGGCACGGCAACGGACGCCAGCGACGGCACCGGAACCGATCCCGTCAGCGTGAGCCAGGAGCCGCCGTGGCGCCGACCCACGACGATGGCGGGGACGATGAGCACCGACCCGGACGTGCTCGGGTCGAACGTGAAGCTCGCGAACGCCACCAGCCCGCAGCCGGGCGCGCCGACCTGATCGTCGACACGGGCTGAGGCGACGAGCTGCCCGAACCACTCGGCGGCACGGGCGAAGCGTTCCTCACCGGTCCCGGGATCGAAGCGGGCCGCTTCCCCCCATCCCACCAGGCCATGGTGGCCGCGTACCCACACGACCCCGTCGGGGTCGGGGACCAGTTCCAACAGCGGGCGGTCGTCGTCGACCGCGACGGTGCGCACAGGCAGGCGAGTCACCGGCTCGTGGCGTCCTCGACCCGGTCGCGCGCCCGGTCGAGGAGCAGCCGCCGGAAGTGATGGGCCACGACCGTCCCTGCGGCTGGCAGCATCTCCTCGAACGCCGCGACCAGACGTGCGGTGGCCTCCTCCCGCGATGCCGCGGTGCCGTGCACCGGATCGCGGACGAAGCGGACGAACAGGTCCACCGCGCGGTCAGCGACGCCCCCGGCTGCCTCGTCGAAGCGGCGTGCGAGGTCCAGCAGCTCACCGAGTGGCAGCCCGGCGTCCAGGAGCGTGAGTCCTGCCTCGACCGTGGCGACGTCGGCAGAGGTGTACCGACGATCCACGCCCTGCCCGACCGGCGCGAGGAAGCCTTCACGCTCGATCGCCTCGAGCAGCACGATCGACACGCCCGTGCGCTCGGCGAGTTGCTCGAGCGTCAACAGCTCCGCCGCATCGGCCGGACGCGCCACCAGCTCCGCCAGTGCGCGGTCGATCGGATCCAGCCGGTCGTCGGACGTCACGCCAGCGACTCTACGTGCGGGTACAGGCGGTCACCGCCGCCCGAAGAGCCCCCTGCGCTGACCGGACGGGCGGGCCACGAAGTGGCTCGGGTCGAGGCCGGTCGCCTCATCGTCGTCCGTGTTCGCCGCGGGGGAGGCGTCCGTCTCGTCCTGCGCGTCGACCTCCGCAGCTGTCGCGGCATCCGCGCTCGGTGGCGGGACGTCGCCAACCGCCCAGCGGTCCTGGTCGGGCGGCTGGACCTCGCGGGGCGGGGTGGTGGCCTCCGGCGCTTCGGTGAGGTCCAACCCGAACTCGGAGATGTCCAGCGTCGCGGGCGGCTGCGGGTCGTTGGCCTGCGCGAGGCTCGGATCAGGGTCGACGGCACGGTCCTCGACCGCCTCCTCGAACGCCAGCACGGCGTCGAGGCCGTCGTCCGCCTCCTGCACGCTGAGGCTCAGCTCGGCGACGGCCGCCTCCAGTGAACCCAGGTCCAGGTCTTCCTCGCCGGCGGATCCCAGGTCCAGGCCGTTGCCGTCGGGCTCCGCGTCCGGAGGCTGCGGGTGGTCAGGCTGCTGCGTCGCCTCATCGGCCGGCACCGGCTGGGGCGACTCGGCCGATCCGACGCTGAAGACCCACGGCTGTGGCGCCTCGGGTGGCGTATCGGCCGGACGAGCCGGCTGGTTCACGGCGTGGCCGAGGAAGTCCCGACCGTCGTCGCCGACGGGGACCTCGACGTCGCACTGGGGGCAGTAGACCCGTGCCACGGACGCTCCTTGACTCGTTCCGGTGTTTCTCGACCGAGTTGACCGCCTCCTTGAACACCAGCGCGGACGTCCGCCCGCCACGAGTGCCGACGTCGCGTCGGCGGTACGGTGCGCGCGCATGGACACGGCCCCCCCGCACGCTGCCGATGGTGCGCTCCCCGCCCCCGGCACCCAGGGGAAGGAAGCCGCGCTGGTGCAGGCGATGTTCGAACGCGTCGCTCCCTGCTACGACCTGGCCAACAGCGTCCTGTCGTTCGGGCAGGACGCTCACTGGCGTCGCGTCGCCGCCCAGGCTGCCCACCCGAACGGCTCCGCCATCCTTGATGTGGCGGCAGGCACGGGGGTCCTCAGCCGCGAGCTGGTCCGCCTGGGCGCGACCGAGGTGGTGGCACTCGACATCTCGCACCGCATGCTGCTGGCCGGGATGCGGCGCCGCGCCGCGCGCATGCGGATGTTGAACGCCGACGCGATGCGGCTACCGTTCGCAGACCGGACGTTCGACGCGGTGACGATCGCCTTCGGCTTGCGCAACATGCCCGACGCCGCATCCGCACTCCGGGAGTTCGCCCGCGTGACGCGCCCGGGTGGACGACTCGTGGTGCTGGAGTTCAGCAGCCCGACCTGGCCCCCGTTCCGACGTCTCTACGACGCCTACCTGACTGGTGTCCTGCCGCGCGTGGCGCAGGTCGTGTCGTCGGACCCCTCGGCCTACCGCTACCTCGCCCAGAGCATCCTGCTGTGGCCGGATCAGGACGGCCTCGGTCGGTGGCTGGCGCGTAACGGATGGGAGGGGGTGCGCTACCGCAACCTGAGCGGGGGCATCGTGGCGGTGCACCGTGGCCGCCGTCCGACCCGGGAGGACCGACCCTGAGCACCTCCGAGCACCCGATCCTGCGCGCCGCCGTCGCGATCGCCATGGTCCTGTCGCTGGCCGCCTGCGGTGACGGCGACGCCCGCTCGCAGCTGGCCGCCGCGACGCAGCGGACCTTCGGTCGACCGGTGACGTTCGCCGCGACCGTCGATGCGGATGACGCGGCCCTGCGCGGCCTGTTCGGTGATCAAGCGCGGATCGCGGGCCAGGTGCTGGACGGGCTGCGGGTGGCAGGCCGCCGGGCAGGCGACAGCTACGAGGTCCGCCTGAGCGTCCTCGGGTTGGACCTGTTCGAGCTGCGCTCGGTCGCTGGCGACACCACGTTCCTGCGGTTGGGGTTCAGTTCGTTGGCGGTGCTGGCGACCGGTGGGGGCGATCCTGGCGAGCGCATCGTCGGGCTGGTCCGTGAGCGAGGGGCGTCGGAACCGGTCGCCGACGCGGTGGCTGCCGCCTTCCGGGGCGACTGGATCGGCGTCGAGGGCGACATCGATCCCGACCGGCTCAACGAGGTCCTCGGTGGACCCACGCCGGCACCGACCACCCCGACCGATGCGTCGCTCGGCGCTGCGCTCGGTGAGGACCCTGCCGGCTTCGTGCAGCGTTACGTCGCGGTCCACGACGTCACCGCCACCGACGGGGCGCGCCGGTACGACATCACCGTGCAGCTGCGGGAGCTGCTCGCGGCACTGTCCGAACTCGACCCGACCCGACGCGTGGATGACCTGCAGTCCGACCCGGAGGAACTGCCCGAGGCGGTCCCGGCGACGATGCAGACGCGGATCCTGGAGGCGCCCTGGTACCGCCGCGTGCTCGGCATGTCGGGTGCCGAGGTCGTCACCGGGGCGACCTTCGACCTCGCGGCGCTTGCTCCGGCGGGCGCCGCGGACGGCAACGGGTCGTTCCGCGTGCAACTCGACCTGTCCGACCACGGCAGCACCGAACCGATCGAAGGGCCCGACGACGCGGTGATCGTCACGAGCGAGGAGTTCCTGGAAGCCGCGCGGCTGCTGACCGAGGTGTTCCAGGACGCCGCGTCCGAGGACGGCCTGCCCGTCGGGCAGCCCACGCCGGGCGGTGGCCCACAGCTCCCGGTCCCCGAGCCCACCGGCACCGGGTAGCCAGCCAGCGCGTCACCCCGATCGTCGCGAGTGCCGGCGGCCGCCAGCCCACGCTACACTCCCACCACTTCGTGAAGCGCTTCACGAAGTCCTCCCACCTGGCCGAGCCGGCGCCGGCAGGGTCCGTGGCAGACTCGCCGCAGGGACGACAGGAGACCCGCACATGGCGACCAGCACCGCGGCGTCCGCCGCGGGGGGTGTCGTGCACGCCGATGTGGTGGTGGTGGGGGCTGGCCCCGGCGGCTCGACCGCCGCCGCGTACCTCGCCGACGCGGGTCACGACGTCGTGCTGATCGACAAGGAAGCGTTCCCGCGCGACAAGCCCTGCGGGGATGGCCTCACGCCGCGCGCGGTCCGCGAGATCCGTCGGCTGGGCCTGGTCGACGAAGCCGAGGGTCGAGCCGACGGCTGGCGGCGCAACGTCGGTCTGCGGGTCCACGGCGCCGGGATGGTGCTCGAGCTGCCCTGGCCGCAGCTGCACGACTGGCCCGACTGGAGCCTGACCTGCACGCGTCTGCGTTTCGACGCGACGCTGGCGCGCCTGGCTCAGGCCCGGGGCGCGCAGATGTGGGAACGGACCGAGGTGACGCGACCGTTGCTCCGGCCGGATGGTCGGGTCAGCGGCGTGGCGTGGCGCGACGCCGACGGGCGCGACGGTGAGGTCCGCGCCCCGGTCGTGATCGCCAGCGACGGGGCGTCGAGCCGGTTGGCCACGGCGCTGGGGTTACGCCGTCGCGACGACCGTCCGATGGGCGTGGCGGTACGGACCTACTACCGCAGCCCGGCCGCGGAGAGCGCCTGGCTGTCGTCCTACCTGGAGCTGGAGGAGGACGGCGACCTCCTGCCTGGCTACGGCTGGGTCTTCCCACTCGACGACGGGACCGCCAACGTGGGCGTCGGAGTGATCGGGACGACCCCGCACTTCCAGCGCATCAACTACCGACGGCTGATGGATCGCTGGGCAGCAGCGATGCCGGACGAGTGGGGGTTCGGTCCGGCGACCCGCGAGGGCAGTGTCGCCTCCGCTGCGCTGCCCATGGGCTTCTCCCGCCAGCCGCACCACCACCGTGGCCTGCTCCTGGTCGGTGACGCCGGCGGGATGGTCAACCCCACCAACGGCGAGGGGATCTCCTACGCCATGGAGTCAGCCCGCTTCGCTGCCGAGGTCGTCGACGTGGCCCTGTGCGAGCGCTCCACGGCGGTCCTGGACGGCTACGCCGCCGAGCTCAAACGCCAGTGGGGTGGGTACTTCACGTTGGGGCGTTGGTTCATCCGGCTCATGGGTAACGCGGAGGTGATGCGGTTCTGCACCGTCCACGGCATGTCGAACGCAGCGGTGATGCGGTTCTTGCTGCGGTTCATGGCGCATCTGACCGATCAGCGTCCGTCGGATGCCGCCGATGTGGTGATCAACACGTTGCAGAAGGCGGCTCCCGCAGCGTGATCGCGGGACCCCGCCGGACGTCCCGCCAGCGGTTTGCGGGGCGCAAGCGGGCGCACGTAGGTTCGACTTGGTTCGGCGGAGCCGCGCGGCCCCGCTCCGCCGGCGCAGCAACCCCGACGAGATAGTGAGGAGGCGTCGTGCTCGGTGAGTGGCTCCCCATCGCGATCCTGCTCGGGGTCGCGGCGGCGTTCAGCGGCGGCTCGCTCCTCGTTGGTCACGTCGTCGGCCCGCAGAGGCCCAACCCGAGCAAGCTCGCGGCTTACGAGTGCGGCAACGAACCGCTCGCCGAGGTCAGCGGGGCACAGTTCGCGGTGAAGTTCTACCTCGTGGCGCTGTCCTTCCTGATCTTCGACGTCGAGGTCGTCTTCGTCTTCCCCTGGGCGGTGGTGTTCAGGCAGCTGGGCTGGTTCGGGATCGGCGCGATGGGGGTCTTCCTCGCTGTGCTGTTCATCGGACTGATCTACGAGTACCGCGCGGGGGGTCTGGAATGGGACTAGAAGAGCAGCTCCCCGCCGGGATCCTCCTGACCAACGTCGAGAAGTTCGTCAACTGGAGTCGGAGCGCGTCGCTGTGGCCGGCCACGTTCGGGCTGGCGTGCTGCGCGATCGAGATGATGGCGACCGGCGCAGCCCACTACGACATCGCCCGCTTCGGTATGGAGGTGTTCCGGGCCTCGCCCCGCCAGGCGGACCTGCTGATCGTCGCCGGGCGCGTCAGCGTGAAGATGGGCCCGGTGCTCCGCCGCGTCTACGACCAGATGGCTGATCCGAAGTGGGTGCTGTCGATGGGCGTGTGCGCCACCTCGGGCGGCATGTTCAACAACTACGCCCTGCTGCAAGGCGTGGACCACATCGTCCCCGTCGACATGTACGTCCCGGGTTGCCCCCCGCGGCCCGAGATGCTGATGGACGGGATCATGAAGCTGCACGAACAGATCAAACGGGAACACTTCCAACAGAAGGTCCAGCACTGAGGACGGGGACGGGACGTAGGCGTGGCTGACCTGCAGACGATCGCGCAGCGCATCCGCGGACGGTTCGATGAGGTCGACACGACCAGCGCACGAGGTGAGCTGACCGTGTTCGTCCCAGCGGAGAGGATCCGCGACGTCGTCCGCTTCTGCAAGGACGACGAGGAGCTCGCCTGCGAGCTGCTGTCGGACCTGTCCGGGGTGCACTGGCCCGGAGGGGAGCACGTCGTCGAGCCGCAGCTGTCGACCACCGGCTGGCCGCCGAACCGCCTCACGCGCGATCGCGGCACGATCGAGGTGACCTACCACCTGCTGTCGATGTCGCACAACCACCGCTTGCGCCTGGTCGTCGCGGTCAACGACGATCCGCAGGCGCTCCCCACCGTGCCCAGCGTGACGTCGGTGTACCCGACGGCGGATTTCCACGAGCGGGAGGTGTACGACTTCTTCGGGGTGCACTTCGACGGCCACCCCAACCTGGTCCGGATCCTGATGCCCGAGGAGTGGGAGGGCTATCCACAGCGGAAGGACTATCCGCTCGGCGGGGTCGACACCGACTACCACGGGGCGTTCATCCCACCGCCGGACGAGCGGCTGTGGTCACGAGACGTGCCGGGGGCCGGTGGCGGGAAGGTGGGCCCGTGACGTTCGGAGGGAGCCAGCCATGAGCGTGGACGAGCGCACGGGCGCGGCCGCCTACGGCGGGTCGGACGACGAGATCTGGGTCAGCGGCGCCGACTGGGAGCAGATCGAGGACGCCGTCACCGAGGGCCGGCTGACGGTCAACGTGGGCCCCCAGCACCCCTCGACCCACGGCGTGCTCCGCCTCGTCGTGGAACTCGAGGGCGAGACGATCATGAGCGTGAAGCCCGTGATCGGCTACCTGCACACCGGCATCGAGAAGAACACCGAGTACCGGACGTGGACGCAGGGCACCACGTTCGTCACCCGGATGGACTACCTGTCGCCGTTGTTCAACGAGGTCGCGTACTGCTTGGCGGTCGAGAAGCTGCTGGGCATCGACGCTCCGCCCCGTGCGCAGGCGGTGCGGGTCATCCTGATGGAGCTGAACCGCATCGCCAGCCACCTGGTGTGGTTAGCGACCGGCGGCTTCGAGCTCGGCGCGATCTCGATGATGATCTACGGCTTCCGCGAGCGGGAGAACATCCTCGACATCTTCGAGGCGCAGACCGGCCTGCGGATGAACCACGGGTACGTCCGTCCCGGTGGACTGGCTGCCGACGTCACCACCGACTTCGCACAGCAGTGCCGTGACGTGATCTCCTACCTGCCGGAGCGTCTGGCGGAGTACGAGGACCTGCTCGAGCAGAACCCGATCTTCATCCACCGCACCCAGGACGTGGGGGTGTTGGAGGTCGACGACGCCATCCGCTACGGGGTCACCGGCCCGCTTCTCCGTGCGGCGGGTGCGGACTGGGACCTGCGCAAAGCACAGCCGTACTGCGGGTACGAGCAGTACGACTTCGACGTGCCCACCGAGACGGGGGCCGACACCTACGCCCGGTTCCTGGTCCGGATGCAGGAGATGCGCGAATCGATGCGGATCATCGACCAGGCGGTCGACGCGCTCCCGGACGGCCCCGTGATGGTCGAGGACAAGAAGATCGCGTGGCCGGCGCAGTTGGGACTGGGGCCGGACGGGATCGGGAACGACCCGACCTACATCCGCCACATCATGGGCGAGTCGATGGAAGCGCTGATCCACCACTTCAAGCTCGTCACCGAGGGCTTCGCGGTCCCCCCGGGACAGGTGTACGTCCCGGTGGAATCACCCCGCGGCGAACTCGGCTACCACGTGGTGTCCAACGGCACCACCAAGCCCTACCGGGTGCACGTGCGCGATCCGTCGTTCGTGAACCTGCAGTCGATCGATCACATGTCCAGAGGGCACATGGTCGCCGACCTGATCGCGATCATCGCCAGCCTCGACCCCGTGATGGGAGGCGTGGACCGATGAGGCTCCGTCTCGACGAGCCGCCGATGCGCGGAGGCTGACCGTGGCCCTGTCGGACAAGATCCACGCGACGGCGGACCGGCTGATCGCCCGCTACCCCCAGCCGCAGTCGGCGCTGATGCCGCTGCTGTACCTGGTGCAGCACGATCAGGGCTACATCACCGAGGAGGGCATCGCGTTCTGCGCCGAGAAGCTCAACCTCACCAAGGCCGAGGTCCAGGCGGTCCAGACCTTCTACCAGATGTACGAGCGCGACGACCCCGGCGACTGGCTCGTCACGGTCTGCACGAACTTCTCGTGCAAGGTGCGCGGTGGGCAGGAGATCTTCGACCGCTGGGTGGACAGGCTCGGCGGCGAACACGACCCCGACAACGCGGTCACGGTCAAGCACCTGGAGTGCCTCGGCAACTGCGAGAGCGCGCCGGTCGTGCAGGTCAACTACCAGAACTACGAGGGCCTGTCGGTGGACGAGGCGATGGAGCTGCTCGAGCAGGTCCGTCGTGGCCAGCCGCCGCTCCCCGTCAACGGCGAACCGCCACCGACCTTCCGGGAGGTGTGCTGGCGCCTGGCCGGCGCCGCCGAGCACGAGCGTCTCCACGCCGCGGCGGTGCGGGCGGCTCAGTCCGACATGGTGTCCTACGAGGAGCCGCCAGCCGAGCGTGTCCTGGACGAGGCCCACCCGCTCGGCGGGCCGGGGGTGCATCGGCCGGGGCCGGAGATCGGCGACACCACCGGGGTGGCCGCACCCCACGAGCACGACCACCGCGCCCCCTCCGAGGAGCCCCCGGCCGGTGAACGCCTCGACAGGCCGATGATCGAACCCGAGGATGAGGCCGGCGACGAGGACGACACGGAGCCGGCGGCCGAGGAGGAACCCGGGGGCGAGGCGGACGCTGAGCCCTCGTCCGACGAGGAACCCGGGGTCGAGGAGGAAGGCGAGTCCGAGCAAGACCCCGACGGCGAGTCCGACGAGGACGCCGACGAGGACGCCAACGAGGACGCCAACGAGGACGCCGACGAGGACGCCGAGGAGGCGGGCCCGCCACCGAAGAAGGCGTCGGTCAGCCAGAGCGGTGGCACCGCGCACGTCCGGCGGATCGATGTCGACCCGGGGTTCGACGCAGCCCATGCCGGCGATCCCCCACACGACCAGGAACACGGGGCAGCTCGCCAAGAGCGGGAAGGTGAACGCTGATGGTGGAGGAGGTCAAGGTCCTCACGCAGCGCTTCGACCAGGAGGACGCCTACACGCTCGACGGGTACGAGCGCACCGGTGGCTACCAGGCGGTGCGCAAGGCCCTGGAGATGCATCCGAGCGAGATCATCAACGTGGTCAAGGAGTCGGGGCTGCGCGGGCGAGGTGGGGCGGGGTTCCCGACCGGCGTCAAGTGGTCGTTCATGCCCCAGGAGCCGACCCAGCCGTCCTACTACATCTGCAACGCCGACGAGTCCGAGCCGGGAACCTACAAGGACCGCTGGCTCCTCGAACGCGACCCCCACCTGCTGATCGAGGGGCTGATGATCGGATGCCTCGCGATGCGCAGCGAGCACTCGTTCATCTACATCCGCGGCGAGTACGAGTGGCCGGCCCGCCGCCTCGGCGACGCCATCCTCGAGGCCTACGAACGCGGCTACCTCGGCGA
>JALYHG010000193.1 GCA_030776725.1 Actinomycetota bacterium | reverse complement strand
CGGGGCGCGGTGTGGGAGATCGACGACGAGGACAAGCTGGTGCAGATCCTGCTGCGCGGTTCGGCGTACGCGGTCGAGCGCGGCCACGGGACCGAACGCGACCTGGAACGCACCGAGGACCGCGGGTTGCTACCGGATGCCGATCCCACCCGGGTGAGCAACCGTGCGGTCGACCGCGGCATCGCACAGGTCGGCAGCTTGGGATCGGGCAACCACTTCCTCGAGATCCAGTACGTCGAACAGATCGTCGACGCCGACGTCGCCCAGGGGTTCGGGCTACACGAGGGGCAGGTGGCGGTGATGATCCACACCGGCTCACGCGGTCTCGGCCACCAGATCTGCCAGGACCACGTCCGCAAGATGAAGCCGGCGATGGAGGCCTACGGGATCGCGGTCCCCGACCGTCAGCTGGCCTGCGCCCCGGTCGGTTCCACCCAGGGCAAGGCCTACCTGCAGGCGATGGCAGCCGGAGCGAACTTCGGCCGGGCGAACCGGCAGCTGCTCGGCGAGGCGGCGCGTGACGCCTTCGGACAGGTCACGGGTTACCGCGACCTCGAGCTGCTGTACGACGTGTCGCACAACCTCGCCAAGATCGAGCGTCATCCGGTCGACCGGCGCGAACGCACGCTGTGCGTGCACCGCAAGGGAGCGACGCTCGCGCTCCCCCCGGACCATCCCGATCTCCCCGACGACCTGCGCCCCTTCGGACAGCCAACGCTGGTGCCCGGCTCGATGGGGACCGGATCGTGGGTCCTGACCGGCGTCGAGGGCGGTGCCGCGTTCTTCTCCGCCTGTCACGGGGCGGGCCGGACGATGAGCCGGAAGAGGGCCAAGGCCGAGCAGGAGGGGTCGGCGTTGCACCGCGAGCTCGAGGCTCGAGGGATCCTGGTGCGCGAGGAGTCGGAGCGTGACCTGCCCGAGGAGGCACCCTACGCCTACAAGGACGTCGATGCCGTCGTGCGGGTGTGCGAGGAGGCGCGCCTGGCGCGCCGCGTCGCGCGGCTGCGCCCGCTGGGCGTCGTCAAAGGCTGAAGGCGCACCGGGCGCTGTCAGCTCCGCTCGGTCCAGTACACGTCGGTGCGGTAGATCACACGTCGATCACCGCGTGGCAGCGCCAACCGTGCGGCCCTGCCTGGACGCGCAGTGCGTGGTGGGTGACCGCCTTGGGGACGGCGCCGGCGGGGCGGACGCGCTCGACCGGGGCGACCTCGAGCTCGCCGCTGATCCCCCCGTCGAGCTCGTCGACGAGTTCGCCGCCCACCGGGACGACGCCGCGGGTGTCGAGGAGGTAGATCACCTCGTCGAGGAGATCGACGAGCAGGTCCTCGTCAGCGGCGGGTTCGAACGCGACCGCGTGGCGGCCGTCAGCCGCGACGTCGGTCGTATCGGCGAACGAGCTGACCAGAGCCCGGACGGCCTGCATGAAGCACCCGCCGCGCGTCGGACCCCACGCCTCGAACGCCGCGTCAGCGGTGTGATCCAGCGCAGCGAAACCGGCCTGGGGACGTTCGTCTCGGTCGGGTGTTGCCCGACCCTGGTGCGGCGGCCTGGCACCCGCGCCCGCCGATCCGCCGCCAGGCGAACCGGTGGGGAACGCGGCCGCGGCGAGGAGCCCGATCGCCCCGATCAGCGTCGCGACGACACCGCCGGTCAGTCCCCCGTCGGGACCCGCCGCCAGCCACGACAGGGCCAGGCCGCCGGAGGCGATCGCGGCGATCAGCCGCGGCCAGGCTGCGTCTCCCAGGACGGCGGCGAGCGACGGCAACGCGGCGATCGTCACGAGCCCGAGCGCCACCGTCGGTTGTCCCGCGCGCTGTCCCCACGAGCGCAGGCCGAGGTCGAGCGCCAGCGTTCCGTCGCCCGTCCACGGGAGGAACATCGCCACGATCAGGGCGGCGCTGGCCAGGAGCGCGACCGCCCGCCCGGCCACGACGCCACCGACCCGCCCCGCCGTCACGGCGCGTGAGGGTAGCGGTAGGCTGGTCAGCCATCCTGGGAAGCCCCAGCGCCCCACATCAGCCAGCCGGACCGAGGCGCACGTGGCCCTGATCGTGCAGAAGTACGGCGGCAGCTCGGTCGCGGAGGTCGAGCGCATCAAGCGGGTCGCGTCTCGGATCGCGCAAGCGAGGGCCGAAGGCCACGACGTGGTGGTCGTCGTGTCGGCGATGGGCACCACCACCGACGATCTGGTGGAGCTGGCCCGGCTCATCGCGCCCGCCCCGCCCGGCCGCGAGCTGGACATGCTGCTGACGGCCGGCGAGCGCATCTCGATGTCCCTGTTGGCCATGGCGCTGGCCGCAGAGGGGATCTCGGCCCGGTCGCTCACCGGATCGCAAGCGGGGATCATCACCGACGCGCTGCACGGCAAGGCCCGGATCGTGGACATCACGCCCGGCCGGGTGCGCGGGGCGCTCGCCGACGGAGACGTCGTGATCGTCGCCGGGTTCCAAGGGGTGTCGCAGGACACCAAGGACGTCACCACACTCGGGCGAGGCGGGTCGGACACCACCGCGGTGGCGCTGGCCGCGTCGCTGCATGCCGACGTGTGCGAGATCTACACCGACGTGGACGGGGTCTACACCGCCGACCCACGCCTGGTGCCGTTTGCACGCAAGCTGCACTACGTGTCGTTCGAGGAGATGCTCGAGCTGGCGGCGCAGGGCGCTCGGGTGCTGCAGACCCGGTCCGTGGAGTTCGCACGTAACTACGACGTGCTGGTCCACGTCCGATCCTCGTTCACCAACGACGACGGGACGTGGATCGGGCCGGAGGACGACAGAGCCATGGAGGACGCCTACATCGCCGGGATCGCGCACGACACCACCGAGGCGAAGGTCACCGTGCAAGGTGTGCCCGACCGTCCCGGCGTCGCGGCGCAGATGTTCACCGCGTTGGCGGACGCCAACGTCAACGTGGACATGATCGTGCAGAACGTCTCGATCGACGGCATCACCGACATCTCGTTCACGGTGCCACGTGACGACGCCGACCACGCTGCCGACCTGATCCGATCGATCCTCGACGACCTCGGCGCCGAGGATGTGGTCCTCGACCGCCGCGTGGCGAAGGTGGCGTTGGTCGGTGCGGGGATGCGGACGCATCCGGGTGTGGCTGCCAAGATGTTCGAGACGCTCGCCACGGCTGGTGTGAACATCGAGATGATCTCGACCTCGACCATCCGGATCTCGGTCGTGGTCCGCCAGGACGACGTGGAGACGGCGGTGCGTGCCATCCACGACGCCTTCGACCTGGAGACCGCCAGCCTCGCCCGCGACGACAGGTGACGACATGACCGAACCGGACGCCGAACCACAACCACGAGCGCGCCTGCAGCGCCCCGCCGGGGACCGCCCGGAGGAGGCCGGAGCACCCGACCGTCCGTTGCGGTTGGCGATCGTCGGCGCCACCGGTGCGGTCGGTGAGGAGATGCGCCGCCTGCTGTTCGAGCGCGCGTTCCCGATCGACGGCGACCCGGTCATGGTCGCAAGCGAACGATCGGCCGGGCGGCGTATCCCCTACGGCGATCACGATGTCCAGGTCGTGACGCTCGCCCCCGAGGTGTTCGACCGCGTCGACCTGGCGCTGTTCTCCGCAGGCAGTGACGTGTCGCGGGAGTGGGCACCGATCGCGGCCGCGCGGGGGGCGACGGTGGTGGACAACTCGTCGGCGTGGCGCGGCGATCCCGACGTGCCGCTGGTCGTGTCCGAGGTGAACCCGCACGCGCTCACCACCCGACCGATCGGCATCGTGGCCAACCCCAACTGCACCACGATGGTCCTGACGGTGGCGGTCAAGCCGCTGCACGACGCGTTCGGGCTGACCGCGATGGTCGCCACCTCCTACCAGTCGGCGAGCGGCGCGGGCCAGAAGGGTATCACCGAGCTGATCGACCAGACCCGCAAGCTGGTGGAGGATCCCGACATGCTCCGGCGAGGCGGCGCCGACGCGGCGACGTCCGTCCAGCCCGAGCAGTTCAGCAAGGCGATCGCGTTCAACGTGCTGGCCCACTGCGGGTCGTTCACCGACGAGCGGTACACCGACGAGGAGTGGAAGCTCGTCAACGAGAGCCGCAAGATCCTCGAGCTGCCGACGCTGCAGGTCTCGCCGACGTGCGTCCGGGTCCCCGTGGTGGTGGGCCACTCGATCGCCGCACGGCTGACCTTCGAACGTGAACCGACCGTCGCCGACGCGCTCGCGGCGGTCGATGCTGCCCCCGGCCTCGTGGTCGAGGACGGCACCGGCCAGGGCGGTGAGCCTCTGGCCTACCCCACCCCCCTGGAGAGCGCCGGCCGCGACGAGGTCTTCGTCGGGCGGGTCCGCCGCGACCTGGCCGACCAGCACTCCCTGAACGTGTGGGTCAGCGGTGACAACCTGCTCAAGGGTGCGGCGTTGAACACCGTCCAGATCGCCGAGCTGCTCGCCCCGGAGCTGTAGCGGGTCGGCTCCCATCACGAACAGCCGGGTCAGGGCGGAACGTCTCAACGTCCCGACCCCGCGCTGGTCAGGCTCTGTCCCGTTCGTTCAGCAGCGGCAGGGCACCGAACGGCACTTGGGGCACCCTCGCCCGTAACGGTCGGCGACGGCCGCGGCGACGTCGACCCCGGCGAGGTCCGCCAGCGACACCAGCCACGCCAGCACGTCGCTGAACTCCTCGCGGCGGTCGGCGTCGTCGCCACGGAACAGCGCCCGCGACAGCTCGCCGACCTCCTCCACCAACCACGTGAACGTCCGGGGCACGCCGCGGTCGCGGTCACGCTCGCCGTACGTGTCGCGGATCAGCCGTTGGAACGACGCCAGGTCCACCCGTCAGCTCACAGCGACGCTCTCGACGTTCACGCTGTCGGGTCGCACGCCCAGCACGATCTGCGCCTGATCGGTGTCGATCCTGACGGTGAAGTGCCCCAGCGTCCGCATCCCGACCGTCACACTGCGCAGCGTGTGATCGTTCAGAGCGGTCAGCGCCCCGTTGACGGCGTTGAGGTGATCGGACAGCTCGCGCCCCCCGGGCGTGCGTCGGTACAGCCGGGTCAGCACCCCTTCGCCTTCGGCTCGGTACATCTGCCGGGCTCGCGCGGTCTGCAGCGCCAGCGATACCACCGACTCGAGGTGTGGCTGTAGCTCGGTGGGGACACTGCCCGCGGACACCGCGTCGGCCAGGGCCTCGTAGCGTTCGCGCCGCTGGCCCGACAGGGCCGGGACGACCGCGCGGAGCTCGGACTCGAGCAGCTCGCGTTCCTGCTCGTCGAGCTGCAGCGGTCCGTCGGTTGGTCCCGGCACGTCAGTGGCCGCCAGCGTGCAGCGCGTCACCGAGGATCGCGCGGAGTTCGTGCTCGAACCCGCCCGTCTCGATCGGGCAGTGCATCCCGCACTCCTTGGGTGCGTTCTCCTCCCACCACCACCGCCCGGCCCGGTCGTCCTCGCCGGACTCGATCGGCCGGGTGCACGGCTCGCATCCCAAGCTGGTGTAGCCCTGGGCGTACAGCGGGTGGGTCGGGACCTTGAACTCCTCGAGGTACTCCCAGACCTCGTCCTTGGTCCAGTCCGCCAGAGGGCTGACCTTGACGATGCCGTCGTGGTCGTGGTCGAGGTCGACCTTCTTGATCGCGGCGCGCGACGCCCACTGGTCGCGCCGCAGGCCCGTGAACCACGCGTCGAGGCCCTCCAGGGCCCGCACCAGCGGCCGGACCTTCCGGATCTGGCAGCACGTCAGTCGCTGAGCCACCGACTCGCGGAAGAGGTTGAGGCCCTTGCGTTGGACCATCGTCTCGACTTCACGGTGGTTGGGCAGCAGCACCTGGATGTCGGCCAGCGGGTAGTGGCCGCGTACCTGATCGATGAAGTCGTGGGTGGCCTGGGGCAGGCGCCCCGTGTCGACCGTGACGACCTTTATCTCCGGGCGGATGTGGTAGGCCATGTCCAGGATGACCATCCCGTCCGCCTGGAACGACGTGACGATCGCCGCCCGATCCTCGAACGTCTCGAGCGCCCACTCGATCACGTCCTCGGGTTCCTGATCGTCGAGCTCCATGGCGATCTCGCCGATCTCGAGATCGTCGAAGACGACGCGTTCGGCAGTCAGCATTCGTGCAGCCTCGCAGTCAGGGACAGATGACAGGGCAGTGTCGGGGCGCCGTGAGGGTCGGCGATCACCCGCCCGCGAGCGCGGGGAGGATGGTCAGCTCGTCGCCGGGCTCGAGCTGCGTGTCGAACCCGTCGAGGGCGCGGACGTCGTCCTCGCCGACGTAGAGGTTGAACGCGGAGCTGACCCTCTCTCCGTCGAGGATCTCCGCCACCAGCCGAGGGTGCAGCTCCCGGAGCCGGTCCATCGCCTCCGCGACGGTCGCGGCGTCGACCTCGACCAGGTCCGCTCCGTCGGACAGCTCCAGGAGCGTGCCCGGGATCCGCCACACCGGTCCCGCCGCCTCGTCCTCGGCGGCGGCGAGCTCACCTGATCCGATCGCGACCAGGTCCTCGTCGCTGCGCTCGTCGCAGAAGTCCTTGAACGTGTAGCCGTCACCGGAGCCGTTGCGTGCCGCCTTCTCGTTCAGCCACCCGCCGACGAGGCGGACCAGCACGTCGGTGATCTGCCCGGTCTGCACCCGCCGCATCAGCGGCTTGCCGATGGCGGCCTGGTGACCGAGCCCACCACGCAGGGTCACGTCGTAGGCCTCCACGCGCTGGTTGGTGGCCGGATCCTTCGTCATGGTCCCCTGCAGGCCGATGTCGCCGACCCAGTGGTGGGCGCAGGAGTGCGGGCAGCCGTCCATGAAGATCTTCAGATCCTCGACCTGCTCGCCGAACCTCTCCTCGAGCTCCTCGAGGATCTCTCCGAGCTTGCCCTTGGTCTCGGCCACGGAGTAGTTGCAGAACTTGTGGCTGGTGCACGCGATCGAGTTGCCGTACACCTTGTTCCGCGCGAGCGGGTAGCCGATCCCCCGCAGGGGCTCGGTGAGCTCGGCGAGGCGGCCAAGCGGGACGTTGCCGATGATGAAGTCCTGCTGGCGCGTCAGGCGGATATCGGCGCCGACGTTCTCGACCGCGTCGGCGAGCGCGATCATCTGGTCGCCGGTCATCCACCCCATCGGAACCGAGAAGCCGACGTAGACCAGCCCGTCCTGCTTCTGCGCTCGGACACCGAAGTGGTCGTAGGCGCGCGGCTCGGGAGATGCATCGAAGTCCTCGAGTTCCCGACCGAGACGCTCCTCGGCCATCTTGCGCACGCCCTCGGGCCCGTGGTCGTCCATCATGAACTTGATGCGGGCCTTGGCGCGGCTGATGCGGTACTTGGGGTCCTGCTGCCACGCGTCGGTGACCACGCGCAGGACGTCGATCGCGTCCTCGACCGGGACGAACACCCCCAGGTCACGGGCGAGCCGCGGTGTGTTGGACAGCCCTCCCCCGACGCGGACGGCGAAGCCGTCGCGGCCGTCCTTGCGGGCCGCCACCAAGGCGACGTCGTGGGTCTCGGGGGCGTTGCACTGGCCCGGGCAGGCGCTGATGGTGAACTTGTGCTTCCGCGGCAGGTTGGAGTAGTCGCGGTTGCCGTAGAAGTACTCCGCGGCCGTCTCGATCACCGGACGGACGTCGAACAGCTCGTCTTTCGCGATCCCAGCGACGGGGCAGCCGGTGATGTTCCGGACGGTGTCGCCCTCGCCCCCGACCGTGGTGAGCCCCGTCGCCTCGATGGCCTCGAGGACCGCCGGGAGCTCGTCGAGCCGCACGTAGTGCAGCTGCAGGCCCTGGCGGGTCGTGAGCTCGCCGTAGTTGTTGCCCCACTGCTTTGAGATCTCGCCGACGCCCCGCAGCTGCGCCGGTTCGAGCAGGCCGCCAGGGACCTTGATCCGCACCATGAAGGTGCCGATCTTGGGCTTGTCGTGGGTCAGGCCCCACCAGTTGAGGCGGACGATGTCCTCCTCGGGTACCGCCTCGTACCCCATGGCGATCATCTGCGGCAGGTCCTCGACGATGTCGAGCGGGAACTTCTCCCGCTTCAACTGCTCGATCGAGTTGCGCTTGTAGACCAGGTCCCAGGTCGGCTTCTCGCGGGGTCGGCGTCGTCTGCGGGAGGCACGGCGTGCCTCCGTGTCGGATGCCACGTCGGATGCCACGTCGGTGTCCTTCCTGGTGGCGGATGTGCTCACTGGTCTGCTGCTCATGCCGCTTCCTCGCTGGCGGCTTCTTCGCTGACGGCCGCGACGACCCGGTCGCGGACCTCATCGGCCCGCCCGGCTTCGCACAGGGCGACGAGCTCGTCGAGGTCGGCGACCGCGGCGCGCCACCGCGACGCCCACTCGGCGAACGCGATCCGCCGGGGGAGTGCCGCCTCGCGGGCCTCACCGAGCGCGTCGACGAGTGTCGTCACCGCCTGCGGGAGGAGCTGTTCGAGGTGCAGGCGCAGCCGCCGGGACAACGCCGGAGCACGGCCACCGGTCGAGATGGCCAGCTGCAGGTCGCCGCGCCGGACGATCGACGGGAAGGCGAAGTGGCAGTGCTCGACGTCGTCCATCGAGCTGACGAGCACACCACGTGCCTCTGCGTCGGCGAAGAAGGTCGCGGGGTCGGTGGAGTCCTCGCCGGTGAGGATCGCGACGAACGCGCCGTCGAGCAGCTCCGGGCGGTACTCGTCAGCGGTGACGTCCACGACGTCTGCCCCGGCCTCTACCAGCGTCACGGTCCTAGAGGCAGCCGCCGGCCCGCCACCGACCACCACACAGCGGCGACCGGTGACGTCGAGGCTGATGGGCAACTCGAACGGCATGTCACGAGGTTGGGGCGCCCCGGTCAGGTCCGCGAACCTGTGGGTGACAAACCGTATTAACTCCCGGCGCTTGCCGTCGGGGTCGCTGTCGGGTGCGGTCGGGATGACGTCGCGTACGGTGGGCGCACCGGGGGATGGAGAGTCCCGGCGGGGGGAGATCCATGGAGGGCGTGCGGGTCGGGGTAACCGCGTCGCGGCGCGCCGATCAACTCGCGACCGCGCTTCGCCGCAAGGGGGCCTCGGTCGTGGTCGGGCCGACCGTCGGCGGCGACCGGCCTGAGCCCGATCAGCAGCTGGCAGCCAGCACGGACGCGATCGTCGCGGCGCAGCCCGACTGGCTGGTGGCCAGCACTGGGATGGGCATGCGTCTGTGGGCGGAAGCCGCCGAGCGGACCGGCCGGCTCGACGAGCTGCGTCGGCTGGTCGCCGCGGCGCGGTGCGTGGCGCGCGGACCCAAGGCGGTGGGCGGGTTGCGTGCGGTCGACGCCGAGCCCGAGTGGGTCTCGCCGGAGGAGACCGACGCCGACGTGGTGCGTTGGCTGTCCGACCACGTCCAGGCCGGGGACGCGGTTGCGGTCCAGCTGCACGGGAGCCCCTTCGAGCATCCGTACGGACAGCTGTCGGGCGACGTCCGGCTGATCACGATCACCCCCTACCGGTCGGTCCTGCCCGACGACACCGGCCCGGCACGCCGGCTGATCCTGACGACGCTCGACGGCGAGCTCGACGTGCTCACGTTCACGTCCGTCGCGGCCGTTCGCGGGCTGTTCGCGATCGCCCGCGACGAGGGGCTCTACGACCGGCTCACCGCGGCGCTGCGGGGCCCCGTCGCGGTGGCTGTAGTCGGGCCGGTCACCGCCGCGGCGTTCGACCCCCACGACGTCCCCGTCGCGATCGTCCCCTCGCGGTCACGGACCAGCGAGTTGATCCGGGCGATCGCA